>JAJRTM010000309.1 GCA_024278285.1 Planctomycetota bacterium | reverse complement strand
TTTTGATCCGTTTTTGACGACTAAAAAGAATGGAGTTGGGTTGGGGCTTGGGATTTGCAGGCGTATTGCAGAACAGAACCACGCAAAAATCCAAGGCTTTAATCTTCCACAGCAAGGAGCCTGTTTCGAGTTGAAAATCCCTCTCCATCAAACAACCTAACCCGGCATAGCCGGAACCAAATAAGTTTTACCGCAGAGATCGCAGAGAACCGCAGAGAACCGCAGAGAACCGCAGAGAAATAAAACAATTTTCTTTCTGCACAGTGTTGCAGAAGTAGTCTCCCTGAAATTAAAAAAAGTCTTTGGCATTTTCTTTTTCGTGTTTTTCGTTTCTTTCGTGGTTCTTTAAGAGTACCTCTATTCATTCATAAACAGTTTGAACGGAGGGTAGACATTCCTGTCTGCCTTGAATACGGAAGGCTCAAACAGGACAGACAGGAATGTCTGTGCTCCGTTTTGAATTGACCACGAAAGAAACGAAAAACACGAAAAAAGTAGGAAATTGTTTAACGGCAAGCCGAAGGCGACTGCGCCAACAGGTCTGCTTGTTCGGAAGGTATCGAACCGCGAATAAACGTGAATTTTCGCGAATCAATTTCAGGCATAGTACTTGTTTCTCTTTCTTGGTCTCTTCGGGCCTTCGTGGTGAAAACCAACAAAAAAAAGAGGACTGGAGTATCGATACTTAAACTGTACGGTTCATTGATGTTATACTCTCGTTTGGGAATAATTTGCGCAAGCTCCGTAAAATTTTACCGTTAGTATCACGTTAGTAATACAGAATACGATCACTCAGAAAAGGAGAGTTTGATGCCTAAATTATTAGTGATCGACGACGAGCCTGTCATTTTACTTGCTTTCGAGCGAGCGTTTGCAAAAGATGATGTGGAATTAATCACCGCGGAAACGGCTGCACAGGGAGAGCAGTTTTTTGAGGTTCATCAACCAGACGCAGTTGTACTTGATTTACGACTCCCCGATAAATCGGGAATCGAATGTTTCAAAACATTACATAAAATTGATCCCCGAATCCCCGTCATTTTCATCACCGGGCACGGCAATGTCGAAACCGCAATCGAAGCAACGAAACTGGGCGCTTATGACTATCTCTTCAAGCCATTGGAATTGGATGAACTTCGCAGTCTGATTGAAAAAGCCTTTCATCTGAGCTACATGATTCGTGTGCATCCCTCGGTTCCCGGTTCAGATGAAAAAACTGAATCTGAAGCAATAGTCGGTCGCTGCTCTGCGATGCGAGAGGTTTATACATCCATCGGACGGGTTGCTACACAAGATATTACGGTGCTCCTTCTGGGAGAAAGTGGCACCGGAAAAGAGATCGTTGCTCAGGCAATTTATCATCACAGTCTCCGTGCCGATGGCCCGTTTCAGGTCATCAATTGTGCTGCGATCCCGGAAGCATTACTTGAAAGCGAATTATTTGGTCACGAAAAGGGATCCTTTACCGGAGCAGAGCGTCAGAGAATTGGAAAGTTTGAACAAGCTGATCACGGAACAATATTTCTGGATGAAGTTGGCGACATGTCCCCCATTACTCAAGCCAAGCTGTTAAGAGTGTTACAGGAAAGAACATTTGAAAGAGTCGGCAGCAATAAACAAATCCAAGTCGATGTTCGAGTGATCGCAGCAACCAATCGTGATTTGAAGCAACTTGTAGAAGAGGGGGGCTTTCGGGCAGACCTGTATTTTCGCCTGGGAGATGTCACCATTCATCTTCCGCCTTTGCGAGAAAGGCAAGGAGATATCGAATTACTGGCAGAACATTTTCTGAAAAAGTACGGTACCGAATTTGGGAAACAGGCGACTTATCTCGATGCAGAGACGCTCAGGTTTCTCAACAAATACAATTGGCCCGGCAACGTGCGAGAATTGGAAAGTGTGATCAAGCAATCGCTGCTCAAAGCACAGGGGACCGTGTTACTCCCAGAGTTCCTGCCGCCGCTTTTAACTGATTCTGCTGATGATATTTTTGGTGATCAGGCCACGTACAATCAGCATGAGTTTGTTGCCATGCGGTTGGAAACAGGCTCTACCGAATTATACAGCGAAACGATCAAGCGAGCAGAAAAAGATTTAATTGTGCAGGTTCTGGAGCAGACGCAAGGCAACCAACTGCAAGCAGCAGCAATCCTCGGCATTACCCGAGTTACCTTACGCAGCAAAATCCGATCCCTTGGAATCATTGTTAAAAAGTCTTGAGCTCATCGAGATTCCCCGCAATGTTTTACTCATCTTCTGGAACACCGTGATGTGTTAAATGCAGCCTGTGTAAACCTCGGGCGAACCAGGGGTAGATGCACGGGATGACCAAAGATGTTAACAGTGTCGAGGTAATTAACCCGCCTATGACCACCGTTGCCAGCGGGCGTTGCATTTCTGCTCCATCACTGGTCGACATTGCCATCGGCAGGAAACCGAGACTGGCAACCAAAGCTGTCATCAAAACAGGACGCAGTCGAACCAACGCCGTTTCATGGCTGACATCTCTGAGGTTGAGTCCGGTATGTCTCAAATGTTCGGCTGCACTGACCCAGACTAATCCATTAAGAACCGCGACACCAAACAACGCAATAAATCCAACCCCGGCAGAAATACTGAAAGGCATCCCTCGCAAATACAAAGCCAATATCCCACCGCTGGCAGCCATTGGGACAGCCAGGAAAATCAACAGCGCGAGTCGCATTGAACCTAAAGAAGCATGCAGCAGCATCAGAATGATAATTAACACGATGGGGGTAATCATCATCAATCGTTTGCTTGCCGATTGCAGATTTTCGAAATCTCCTCCCCATCGAATTTCATAACCAGTAGG
>JAJRTM010000308.1 GCA_024278285.1 Planctomycetota bacterium | reverse complement strand
TTTCGAGCCGCCAGCCTCCCACAAGAGCATGCACATCTTCTGCGGTAATTTGTTCCCGCTTCCCGCAATACGCAGCTAGTTTATCTAACTCGCGATCAAGTAATCCGATCGATGTTCCCGCCAGTTCGATCAGTAATTGAATCGCAGGACGGGCGATTTTTTTCTGATAACTACTTTGAGCATGCTTGCCAATCCAGCCGACCAGTTGAGCCCCTTTCAATTCTGCACATTCAACGGCAAGACCTGTTTTAACCAGCTTTTTTGCCAGCTTCGTACTTTTTGGCCAGCTTTTGACATCCAGAATAAACAACGATTTTTTCGCAGGATTAGCCGCATAGTTTTCGAGTTGTGGACGATTCGCTTTGACGAAATCATCCGCAGCGTTGATGCAGACACACCGCTGACCGCCCCACATCGAAATCGTTTTCAGCTCATCAGAAACGGCTCGCCATTCGCAGTCGCGGCCTTCAAGCATCGTTGCCAGTTCAGAAGCAGATTTTTCATCCCCAAATGCCTGGGCGAGAACAGAATGCTGCACCTGCTGCTTGAGATATCGTTCTGCTCCAAACAGAACAATCATCGGCGGCAACGGCTCATCAGTTGATCGATTTAGAAATTCGGTGGCGTGCATCACATCAGGCTAACAAAATCAGGTCCGCCTTTCCAGCAATTCCAGTTACGGCAACATCACTCGGCCGCCGCTTGCGACGAGGGTTTGACCGGTCATGAAGCTGCATCGATCAGAGAGTAAAAACAGAACGAGATCTGCAATTTCTTTCGGCTGTCCAATTCGCTCCATCGGCGTCTGGTTGATTAGATTATCGAGAACGCTTTGACTGACATCCGAAATGATATCGGTTTCAATCAGTCCCGGTGCGACCGCGTTAACTCGGATTCCAGTTTTTGCCAGCGCGACCGATAAACTTTGCGTGAGTGAAATCATCCCGGCTTTACTGACCGCATACGCAATCGATAATGGACGCGGACGTAATGCGGAAATCGAAGAGATGTTCACAATACTCCCGTAGCCCCGATCGATCATTCCCGGCTTCACGGCCCAGGTAACATTGTACGTTCCGGTGAGGTTGACATCGAGTGTTCGCTGCCAGATATCAGGCGTTGTTTCGTCATGAGAGACATAATCGAAAATGGCCGCGTTGTTGACGAGCAGATCTATCGGACCCAATGCTTCCTCGCCTGCGTGAACCATTTCCTGTACTTCGTCGATGCTGGAAATATCTGCCCGAATCGCGATCGCCCGACCATCACTTGATTCAATCTGATCAACAACTTCAAACGCCGCTTTTTCGCTGGAACAATAATTGACAATCACCGCCGCCCCGGCTGCCGCCAGTTGCTCACAGCAAACACGTCCGATCCCTTTGGAACCACCAGTCACCAGGGCCGTTTTGCCAGCAAATTCCAGTTGATTCATCGCTACTTCTCCAAATGCAAATTATCGAAATTTTTTCACCGGAGTAACGTAGGGTGCGTTGCAAAGGTGCGTCACGACGCACCCTACGGCTTAGACATCCAGTTCTGTTACATCGAGCGCATGTTTTTCGATAAACTCTCGCCGTGGTTCGACGTGATCGCCCATGAGAATTCGGAAAATTTCATCGGCACCGGCTGCATCATTCATTGTCACCTGGAGCAGATTTCGAGCTTCGGGATCCATCGTGGTGAGCCAAAGTTCGTCGGCATCCATTTCTCCCAGTCCTTTGAAGCGGGTGATTTTTCCCTGAATTAAATCTTCGCCGACTTTGCGTAATGTCTGCAAAAGACCTCGCAGCGAACCGAGCGGCACCTCTTTCTTTTCGGTTCGAATCACAAACGGGAAGAACGATTCCCCACCCTTCAAGCCGGCTGGTGCCAGATCGTGAATTTCGATGCCGTAATCTTTCAATTGACGTAGCATGTCATTGATCTTGCGAACTTCATGCAGATCGATCATGTAAAGCGTGACTTTTTTATTCTGATTCTGATCATCTGCCGGTTCTTCGCTTGTCTCTTCTACTTCGTCCTTATCGTTGGCCACTTCGAATTCGATGCCACGTTTTCGGGTTTCTTCAGTCAGGAAATTTTCCATTTCTTCTTTATCGTAGAACCAGTGCTGTTCTTTCCCCAGGAAAACCTGATATCGCGGCAGTTCCCCTTCTTTGATCAGCTCACTTTTAATAAGAAACCGTAATGAAATTCCCCGGCGTTCCATCGTGCTGAGTGGTTCTTCAAGTTCTTTTAGTAGCTCGACAAGATTGCTGAAGTTATCCCCTTCAAAAACAATTCCATCCGATTTACAAAACAGATTCGCTTTGGAAAGAGCCAACTCGATCAATTCCGACATCATCTGTTCGTTCGTTTGCACATACCGCGATTTCTTGTTCTTTTGCGTCACCCGATACAACGGCGGCTGCGCGATATAAATACAACCTCCCTGCACAAGAGGCCGCATGTGTCGGAATAAAAATGTCAGCAGAAGCGTACGAATGTGCGAGCCATCGACATCGGCATCGGTCATCAAAATAATTTTGCCGTAGCGTCTTTTGCTGATATCTTCCAACTCCGCTCCCGGCGGTATCCCAACCGCTTTGAACATGTTGATCACTTCTGCATTGTCGAGCACTTTGACTAATTGTGCTTTTTCGACATTCAAAATTTTACCACGCAGAGGCAAAATCGCCTGCGTGTTGGAATCGCGTCCGGTATCGGCAGATCCCCCCGCAGAGTCCCCTTCGACCAGGTACAATTCGGTAATCTCTAGTTCGCGAGAGCGGCAGTCCCGCAACTTTTCTGGCAGTCCGCCTGTGGTGAGCGCTCCTTTTCGACGGACCATTTCCCGCTGTTTTTTCGCAGCTTCT
>JAJRTM010000307.1 GCA_024278285.1 Planctomycetota bacterium | reverse complement strand
TCAGAAGAGCCAGCCATCAAAGCCTGGCGGGCTTCGTAATGTTCCCAGCCCGCGGGGTACTGCTCATCAAGAAGTTGAGTGCTTCCCCGGTTGAATAAAGCGAGCGAAAATTCGGGTTTTATTTCAATCGCATTTTCAAAGGCTGCCATAGCTTCTTCAATTTGATGAGCCGAGCGATACGCGATCCCTAGATTGTTGGCAATTTCAGCCGATTCCGAGGCGAGATCGAATGCCTTTTGTGCTGCTGTAATTGCTTCTTCAATTTGTCCGCAATGTTCGTGGAGATAACTTAAATTGGAAAGCATTTTGACGGAGTTCGGATCGATCAACAGGACTTTTTTGCAATGCTCAATCGCCTCGTCGTATTGGTGCAGTTTCGCTAACGCAAAAACAATATGGGTTCGCAAATTTGTATTATCGGGATCGCGATGTAGTATCACATTAAGTTCGCGAACGGCATCGTCCCATTTTTCGAGTTGAATGAGAACCTGCACCCATTCTTCCCTGCACTGTCTATCTTCCGGCATCAACTGAACCGCTTGACGGTAACAAGGTTCTGCATTGGAAAAGTCTTTGGCATCGACAAGAAGTTTCCCGATATTGTGATAAACCTGCGGGTAACTGTTATCCGCCCGTACCGCAGCCTGAAACGCAAGTAGTGCCTGTTGCGGGTTTCCAACTGTTTGATAGGCAACACCCAGATTATTTTGCAAATCGGCTGAGTTCAAATTGCGAGCTGCAATCGGGGCAAGAAAATCAATCGCCTGCTCCGCTTCTCCTTTTTGTAACAGGAGTGTGCCGAGCAGATAGCTGAGATTATCATCTTGCCGATCTGCCCAAAGTGTCCGATAATTAGCCTCGGCTTGTTGCAAATCTCCTATTTGATGAGCCGAAGTCGCTTGCGTCAACAACTGATCCCGTTCAGAATCATCCATGAGTATTTCCTGTTTCAAAGTTTGTTTGAAGAATAAGCAAGCCGGAGACGCTGTAGTCACCCCAACCTGCAATTGTTCGTATAGTAGCCAATTTGGATGAGAATCAAAATGTTAATTCGCCCGTTGATCGTCACTCTTTTCACTCTTACTGTTTTGCTGCTACCTGGATGCACAGGAAACGAGGCAGAAAATTCCGATGAACAAACAATTTCGGAAGAGCCGGCTCCCATGCCAGTGGCCACCGCAGTAGATGGCAAGCCGGAAATTTCGGTTGTGACGCTGCGTAAAAGACTCGGTGCGAATTCAAAAGCAGAATTCACCAAAGCGGGCGGTCGTATTATCGCGATTGATCTGAGGCAATCCGGAGTAACAGATATTGCTCCATTGAAAGGCTTGCCACTGAAATATCTCGATTTGACCATGCTCCCAATTACCGATCTTTCTGCTCTGAAAGGAATGCCGCTGGAGGAATTGTATCTGGAAGGGACGAAAGTGACCGACCTTTCTCCACTTGCCGGGATGCCATTAAAAGTGCTGCGGATGGAGCATGTTCCTGTTGAAGATATTTCGCCGTTAGCGGGAATGAAACTCGAACGACTCAACCTGTTCGATACAAAAGTAAAGGATATTTCGGTCGTCGCGGGGATGCCATTGAACACACTTTGGATTACCGAATCGAAAGTGGAAGATATTTCGGTCCTTCAAGGGATGAAACTGGAATCACTCGACTTGAGGAAAACCGCAGTGACTGATCTTTCGCCAATGGCAGGAAATGAAAAGCTACAGCGTCTTAACATCGCAGAATCTGGCGTGACCGATTTAACGCCGTTGAAAGGGCTTCATTTACAACGCCTGATTTTCACACCAGAAAAAATCACCACGGGAATCGAATTCATTCAGAACATGCCCAGTATCAGAAAAATCGGCCCTTCGTTTGATGAAGTTGTTGATCCGGCTACATTCTGGACAGAGTGGAATGCCAAGCCGAAATAGATTGTATTTGCCCTAATTGTAAAGAGGCAATTTCTTATACAACATTTTGGTCGCTTCAACAAATTAAAATTATGGAAATAATTGGAACACACGAAGATGAATAAACAAACAAATTCATTCCGCCTCTCGTTTTTGATTACATTGTTCTTCTTGTTCTACCAGTTTGTCGGGTTCGATTCTCTTTTTAGTTCCTCCGCCTCTGCACAAAACAGGAAAAGTTTTAGAAATTGGGAACAGTTTCGCGGACCTGAAGGAAGTGGTATTGCAACGG
Source organism: Planctomycetota bacterium (assembly GCA_024278285.1). GTDB lineage: Bacteria > Planctomycetota > Planctomycetia > Planctomycetales > Planctomycetaceae > Rubinisphaera. The sequence goes on along the minus strand of JAJRTM010000307.1, from coordinate 1,017 downwards.
CTCGCAACTTGCCGACTCAATGGGGTGACACAAAAAACATTGTCTGGAAAACAGAACTTCCGGGAGCAGGAACATCCAGCCCGATTATTATCGGTGATCGCATTTTTCTAACGTGCTATCGTGGTTATGGTGCTCCAGGTAAACCAACCGGCGATATTAATAATTTACGGTTGGAAGTCGTCTGTCTGTCTCGTTCAAAAGGAAAAATACTCTGGATAAAAACGATCAAACCGAATTTCCCCGAACAAGCAACCATACGTGATCAACACGGTTACAGTTCAAGCACGCCTGTTGCTGATGGAGATCGAGTTTATGTTTTCTTTGGGAAGACCGGCGTTTTTTCTTTCGACTATGACGGAAATCAACTTTGGCATCACCGGGTTGGTTCGAAGCTTAATGGATGGGGCTCCGCTGCTTCACCAGTATTGTACGAAAACTTGTTAATTGTAAATGCAAGTATTGAAAGTGAATCTCTCGTTGCGTTGGATAAGAAAACAGGCAAAGAAAAATGGCGAACTGGCGGAATTAAGGAAGCATGGAATACGCCCTTATTGATGAAAAACAGACAAGGAAAAGAAGAATTGATTGTTCCCATTGTCCAAAATGTCCTCTCTTTTTCACCGCAAACCGGACGAAAACTGTGGACCTGTGATACAGGAATCAACTGGTATATGGTTCCAAGTGCAGTCGCCAATAAAGGCATCGTGTATGTCATTGGTGGTCGTTCAGGCGATTCGCTGGCGATTAAATCGGGAGGGAGCGGCGATGTCACACAATCTCACCGACTCTGGAAATTAAATAAGGGATCCAATGTTTCATCTCCCATCTACTACCAGGACAAACTCTACTGGATGCACGAAAAACTTGGAATTGCATATTGTGTTGATGCTTCAACCGGGAAAATCATTTATGAGCAACGTGTCCCAAGAGCCGGTCAAATCTATGCTGCTCCGGTTCTGGCAGATGGGAAAATTCATTACCTGGCACGAAACGGACGTGCGTTTGTGATCGCCGCAG
>JAJRTM010000306.1 GCA_024278285.1 Planctomycetota bacterium | reverse complement strand
TTTATTATTTCCGAAGTCGCGTTATTCGCTTTAAGTTAGCTTTGAACATGGTTTAATGTAATGAAACGTCTGAAAAGGCCTGTTTCAAAATAGTGAAAACATACTGAACACGACATTTTGTTTAATAAATCAACAAGCCCTCACTGACCCGGCTCGGCTGATACCCGTTGCATATTTGCAATGGCTTTAATTTGATTGATTAACTCTTCATCGTTGGGGATCGTTTGGTTTTTCTGATGGTTGCGAAACTGTAATTCGAAGTCGTCCACAAACGGGGCGACGATTGTTCGTTCTTCTTCGATCATGCGATCAATAAATAAGACGCCATCGATATGATCATTTTCGTGCTGAACGGCACGGGAGGCAAGATCGTTCAATTCGTAACGAACCAGGTTCCCTTGGAGATCGAACGCTTCGATGACGATTTCTTCAGAGCGGTCTACCGGGCCATACAGTTCCGGAAAACTGAGGCAACCTTCTTCGCCATTCGTTTGACCTCGCCTTTTGACGATTTGAGGGTTAATAAAGACCTTTTCTTCCTCTTTTAGTTCAGAATCAGCCGTCAGATTGATGAGGAACAGGCGATATGGCAGAGCCACCTGGTTCGCAGCCAATCCAATCCCCTTGGCTGTGTACATTAGATCAAACATTTCTTCCACGGTTTTCCGCAAAGAAGCATTGATTTCCTGCACAGGAACCGATTTGAACCGCAATGCAGGGTGTGGGTAAAGGACAATTTCCATAAAACACCGTAAAACAGGCCGTAAACAAGTGGAATAATGAACAGATTTTTCAGGATTCCGATACAAATCGGATTTCCTCAAAGACAGTTTGGTGTCCATTATACTATAACAAGACGCAAAATTCCCGGACAAATTGTTGTTCTATGATGACTGCACGTAGTTTTTTAGCCACGGATCAGCACGGATTTTCACGGATGAAAGAGAAACAATGTTGATTTTCATTTGTGGCTCGATACCTGTCAAATCAAGCAGAGCTGTTAACGCAGTCGCCTTTGGCTTGCCGTTAAACGAATTATGAGAAACCGCGTGAAGTTTATCAGAGATAATCTGGAGGAAATAAATGGGGTAGCCCATCCGCTTTTAGCGGTTGGGTTGCGAAGTAACAAGATGCTCGCGCCATGTGGGTTCCTTGATGATTAGAAGCTTCAATGGTATTGAACGCACATGGCGCAAGCATCTTGTGCCTGGCGGCACCCAACCACTGAAGTGGTCGGGCTACCCTCCTCATAAATTTTTGGTTGCGGCTGTGCCGTGCTGGGAACTTTGGGGATTCGTGGTGGAAAAATAATAATAATCACCATATTGAACCAATATTTTTTAGATAAGATTGATGAATGATGAGTCAGAAAAAAAACAGTGAAAACACGATGGATCAGATTGTTGCGTTGTGCAAACGTCGGGGGTTTTTGTTTCAATCTTCTGAAATCTATGGCGGAATAAACGGTTTCTGGGATTACGGGCCGCTGGGGACTGAACTGAAGCGGAATGTTCGTAACGCCTGGTGGCGGGATATGATTGGTGCCCATGATGAAATTTGCTGTCTGGAAAATGCGCCGAAGCCGTTTTCGATGGTCGGGTTGGAATCGTCGATCATTATGCACCCGCAAGTTTGGAAATGTTCCGGGCATTACGATCTGTTTCACGATTTCATGGTCGATTGTACCGAATCGAAAAAGCGATACCGCTTCGATCATGTAAGAGGTCGCTGGGCGGAAGCGGAACGGAAAATAAAATCGGATGGTTGTGATGAAGTAACCGTCAAAACGGTGAAGGCATTCATCACGAGTATGGAGCCGGGCGAAGAAGTGGAAGAGGATATTACGGTTCGCGCTCTGAAATTTTTCGGAATGAAATCGAAATATCGTGACAAAATAAATTGGCTCAGCGATGTGACGCCGATCAGCAGTATCGATAATCTGCAAGATGTTGTTGCCCCGGAAGCGACACAAATGGGGACGCTGACCGAGCCTCGCGAATTTAATTTGATGTTCAAGACAACGCTCGGTGCGCTGGGCGGTGCAGACGATGCTGCGTTCTTACGGCCAGAAACGGCGCAGGGAATTTTCGTCAACTTCAAGAACGTGGTGGACAGTTCGCGTGTAAAAATTCCGTTCGGGATTGCTCAGATCGGGAAGAGTTTTCGTAACGAAATCACGCCTCGAAATTTCACATTCCGGTCGAGAGAATTTGAACAGATGGAGATCGAGTTTTTCTGTCATCCGGATGAATCGCCTCAGTGGTATGAATATTGGCGTAACCGCCGGTTCAACTGGTACACGTCACTCGGGATTGCAGCAGAACATTTGATTTTGCGGGAACATCACAAAGAAGAACTGGCTCATTATTCGGTTGGGACTGCTGATATTGAGTATGCGTTTCCGTTTCTTTCTGAGGGAGAATATGGCGAGCTGGAAGGAGTGGCTCATCGGGGTGATTTCGATTTGCGTTCGCATATGGAAGGGAAACTGGATGGTGATTTGAATGTTGAATTGAACGAGCATGGACAGCCGAAATATCGAGGATCGGGAAAAGATCTTTCGTATTTTGATGACCAGGCACGCGAGCGGTTTGTGCCTCACGTGATTGAACCTTCAGCCGGGGCGGATCGCGGAACACTTGCATTCTTGTGTGAAGCGTACCATCTGGATGAACAGCCGGACGATAAAGGAAAGATGCAATCACGAACGGTGCTGAAATTGCATCCACGACTGGCCCCCGTCAAAGCGGCGATTTTCCCGTTGATCAAAAAAGAAGGAATGCCGGAAACAGCGGCGAAAATCTATCACGAATTTCGTGAAGCGGGTATCAATGCGCAGTATGATCAGCAAGGAGCGATCGGCAGGCGCTACCGCAGACAAGACGAAATCGGCACCCCGTTTTGTATTACGGTCGATGGTCAAACGGCAGAAGATCAAACGGTGACGTTACGAGACCGTGATACACTAGAACAGGAACGCATCCCACTCAATAAAGTGACCGAAGAAATTCAATCGCGGTTGAAGAAGTGAAAACATAGTCCGGGCAGCGCTGGCTTTGGTAACTCGATAAAAGTTGTTCCAAAGTAGAGATGATTTCAATCTGGAATTGTAAGCTGATCTACCATTTTTCTGACGGTATCCCAAGCTAGGTCGAAAGGAATGAATTCATTTTCTGGAATACTTTCTTTTAATCGCTCATAATCAATGGAAGCCATTTCCCGTACTGTCTGGTCGAATTTCTGCTTTCGGGCATCAATATCGCGCTCATGACATTTTCTCATGAGAAAATCAGAGAGTTTGCCTAAATCTATTTGATCGCGTGCTACTTGAAATAGCCTTGCCAGGTCAAAGACATCCTGTTTGCGATTTCGGTTGCGTATCGGTTGTTGTAGCAATGATCGAAGTTTTTCAGCCAGGATATCCTCAAGTGTTCCAACTCGAAGATGCCCATGGCCATTATCTTGTAGATCCATGATTTGCGAATCACAAATCAAGTCTGCAAAACTGATATCGAGTGGGATGGTAGAGGAAACATTTTTCCCTTGAAGTATGTTGTTGAAATATTTCTCATTCCAAAATTGGTAACCAACTTTTACCAGATAAGTTGGATGTGTCGCGTCTGGTGATTTGGGGCGAGCCTCGATTTTTTGTGCTCTTGCCCGAATGTTGTATCTTCTGTTAGCGAACAAAAGTGACTGGTCTATTGATTTGCGAAGTTTGTCGATGTTTCTTTCCAGGCAGTTATTAACGACTGTAAAATCAAGATCAATTGTACTTCTTGGGTTTTGATAAACAAACCGCAGAGCATTTCCCCCCTTGAAGACAAGAGATCTGGAAAGAATGGGACTCAAGTCAAAGCATTGTAAGATCAAAAAAGAAACGAATCGTTTTCGTCCCTCCTGCAGGCGAAAGTGGTGCTTTTTACACCACGCATCAATATTTTCAGGAGAAGAAGGATAAGGTTTTGAAGGCATGCCGATCAACTTTTCTGATCTTTTTCGCTGAGACGATTAAGCATCGATTCAGGTAAATTTAGTGACAAGTTCCATCGCTCAGAATACCGTGAAGAAAATTCTCCCGATGCAATAAGCCTTGCAGAACTTCCCCTGATTGACGTTTCCGCCCAATGGTCAAAGGCATGATGCGATTTTCCTAGTGTCTCAAAAATATAACCGACTCGCTGTTTAAGCAAAGACTGGCCGATTCTGTTCACGTATTCGACAATGATCTCAAGATTCACTAAGTCAATTGCCCGAATCCAAGCCTCAATGAGTGAAGAAATGCCCCCGCATTTCTCGGGACGACGAAAAGAATCGACAATCGTCTTTTCTAAATCGGTGACAAATATTGGCACGCCTTCAATATACCCAACACTCACTCCAAAATCCCATTCTGGTTTCGAATTTGTGTAGATGACGGGACGGTTTTTTATTTTCTGAGGGCGTCGATTCCCTGGCAACGAAAAGTCACTCCAGTCGTCCGGCTTCGTTCCATGAGGTAACCTTCCCGATTCTTTCCCGGCGAGATAGAAATACATACTCGAAGGAATTTCGTCAGTAAGTCCATGATAAACAAATGCGGATTCAAACCCAAAAAAGCCAAGTGGGTTCGCTTCCTGCAAAATGCCCTCTGCAGGTGAGGGGAGGATTGACGCAAAAGGGACGGAGATTTTGTAGACAGAACTCACTCCCTCAATGGAGCTAATTATTCCATTGGAAATCAGTGACCTGAGCAGGCTTGCCTGATTGGAGGCATCTGGGAGGACAAAATCATACTTGATGGCAAGGTTTTGATAGACAACTTCAATACGCCATTTAGAAACGATAACCCGGCGTTCACTCGCAAAAAACTCTAAAAGTAGTTTTGATATGGCCTTCTTAGTACGCATGAGATTATTTCCATGATTTACCACATCTAAATGTAATATAGGCAACAGATGATGTCCTTAGGACATCATCTGTTGCCTAGTAGTAAAAGTCAAGTGTAAATAAATGAAAATAAATATTTTATTACAATTATGGATTCTATATAATTTCACGATCTGGCCTGCTATGCATTATCACAGAAGATCAGACGTTACGCTGCGAGACCGTGATACATTGGAGCAGGAACGCATTCCGCTTAATAAAGTGACCGAAGAAATTCAATCGCGATTGAAAAAGTGACGGTATTTTTATTGCTTGAAATGTTTTTTAGTCAAAACTAATCACGTTGATATTGACCTTGCCTTACTGATATGATCAGAATAGGAGATGTGAATATCTAGGATGACTATTCCCGGTGATGGGATGCACATTGGGGTTTGCGAGGTTATTTGTAAGAAGTAGCTACGCATCCCAGAACGTGGATTCGTTGGAGACCTGATTTCCACGGTCTGGCGACGGTAGCAACAGGCAATGTGCGGCCCCAGTGATGTGTAGGCTTTTTTTGGGGTTGCCATGGGAGGAAGCAGATAAATGGGTCACAGTACGAATAGAGTATCGAATGCCTCTTGTGATTCCTTCGGTTTTGATCGAAGTTTGATGAGTGCATTGGGGCATGCTGGTGATGACCCGCAACGGTTTTTGCAGGGGTGTATGAGACTGGCTCATCGCAGTTACGAAAAGGTCACGTTGTGGTTTGAAAGCAATTTTTCATTCTTGAGCGTCAATGACCGTAGAGATGCGATGCACGAATTTTATTTGATACTGGCTCATAAGCTGGGTACAGAAAAGTCTCAGGGGCATATTCAAGTCTTCAGAGAAGATGAACAATTTGGCAAATTGCGATTTCGGAAATTCCTGTATGTCGTTGCCAGAAATGCAGCCAGAGATTTTGCAAAAAAACAAAATCAGATTCATTCTCGTGAACGATCACTGATTGAAGATGAAATTGCAACACGGGCTCATAAGCTGATCGATGAAATCATGGCTGAAGATACCGATCAGATGATGATGGACATAAAAAAACGTGCTAAAATATCGGATCATGAATGGGCAATATTTATTGCTTCCTTGCAACTTTCCCCGCACGAAGTTGCTTCAGAGTTAAAGATACAATCTGCTGGGGCGGTAAGTGCTGCAAATTACAGAGTGAATAAGAAATTAGTCAGTATTTGCGCTCATATTGTAAGTACCTATGGTCATGTTGGTTCCCTCATTTTGTCCGACTCGAAAAAGATTTGCAACTTGTAAACGGAGAGATAGGATATATTGTCTGGGAATAAAAATGTCTGAGAAGGAAAATTTTCTGAATGAGCTTCAATCAAAACTGCAGAAAAAGATTGAGCAATGGGACGAAGAAGAGATACCGGGCGCTGTCCAGTTACCCTTTACCTTGGGCGATTATCTTCTGATCTCTGTGCTTGGACAAGGAGGAATGGGGACGGTTTACGAGGCGTTGCATGTGCGTCTCGATAAAAAAGTGGCGGTGAAAGTGCTTTCTCCAGATCGCGTGAAGAATGCAGAATCTCTGGAACGTTTTGCTCGGGAAACAATGGCGATTGGGAAATTGATGCATCCCAATATTATCCAGGCACTTGATGCCCGTGAAGAAAATGGAATCTGTTTTCTGGTGATGGAATATGCGGAAGGAGCGGATCTGGAGGAACTGGCAAAATTTGTGCCGTCATTCAGGATTGCAGATGTCTGTGAAATAGTTCGGCAAGCTGCCAATGGTCTGCAACATGCTTGCGAGAGTAAATTGGTTCACCGAGATATTAAGCCCTCGAACTTGTTTTTGGCGATTTTATATAAATCGACCGGGCAGATAAAATCGGTCACTCTGAAGATTCTTGATTTGGGCCTGGCTCGCCTGGTGAGCGACACCCAAAAGGAAAGCTTGACCGCAACAGAGCAGATTGTAGGGACTCTCGATTATATCGCTCCGGAACAGATCGAAGAGAGTCGTGATGTCGATATTCGGGCAGATTTATATTCGCTTGGTTGCACACTTTATTTTTTGCTGACTCACCATCGTATCTTTGCTGAGAAAAAAAGCAAGTTTCAGAAAATGCAGGCTCATGTTGAGACTGTCCCGACACCCGTGATTCAATATCGGGCGGATATTCCTGCTGAGCTGAATGCGATTGTGATGAAACTGTTATCGAAAAAACCGGAAGATCGGTTTTCAACTCCGGCTGAACTAAGTGACGCATTAGCTCCTTTTTGCCAAGAGGCCGATCTGGTGGAATTGATGGAGCAATTCTACAAGGAACGAAAAGGCCACTCGCCCGGCACGCATGATCTAACAAAAAATATCGTCAAAAGTGAGACCGGCAAACCTGGCAATAGAATCAGGCCGATAAATAAGTCACAGAAGCGTTGGATGATTCCTGTTTTGTCGATGGGGGCTGTTTTTCTGCTCGCTATTTTCTGGAGCAATTTATTCAAAACAGTAAAACACGAACCGATTCAAAAAATAGCAGAAGGCAATGCCGAGATAAAAAATGCCGGGTTAAAAGAAGAACAAAAGAATATCATTTTGGATGAAAAGAAATATCAATACGCCCTTGAAATGGATGGAATTGATGACTTTA
>JAJRTM010000305.1 GCA_024278285.1 Planctomycetota bacterium | reverse complement strand
CTCAAGGCTGTTCCGGCAACATAAGCCCTTCCAGTAGACAGAGTGTGAATTGGCGAGAGAAGTCGGCCGTTTTTGCAAGGGCGGCTGTAGAGGCAGCCAGGCGAGCAACTCCCATCAAGGGGCCGATAACAGTGGACTACGTCCGTCGCGATTTGCAAGTTCCTCGCCGCGATCCAAAAGATCAACGACCAGGAGCCGTTGCCCGACTCGGCTGGCGAAGTTCACCGGGTGGAGCTGCACCCCGGAATCGAAAAGTCCCGGTGAACGCTGCACGAATCGGCCCACTCGGTATCGCAACAAACCCCGGAGAGATTTTTGTGGAATGGGGATTGACGATAAAAAAACGATCTCCTTTTCCTCACACAATTGTCAGCGAACTGACCAACGAATGGATTGGCTACGAACCGACCGCACAAGCGTTTCAACACGAGGGTTACGAAACTTTAGCGGGAGTGAATTTTGTCACACTCGAAGGAATTCAGAAACTCGTAGATACATCGGTAGAACTATTACAGGAATTATGGGAAAGAGATCGCCGTTAGTATTCGCGTTCGCTGTTTACTGGGTAGCCCACCCGCCTCTGGCGGTTGGGTTGCGTAGCAACAAGATGTTCGCGCCAAGTGGGCTCTTTCTTCATTGGAAGCACAATTGAAATGGAACGTACATGGCGCATTCATCTTGTGCCTGACGGCACCCAACCGCTAAAAGCGGATGGGCTACCCCGCTATTTATGTGTGGACCTGTTCTAATGCGTTCCTTAAGTTGCGCTGCTCAAGTCGATCAGAAGATGTAACGTCAAACCAAACTGTACTCAAACCGTTGCTTACGTCGCTTGGCTCATCAGCCACTCTTAAGGAATGATATGAGACGTGCAGCCTGCCTTTTTTCATGTAACATTACTCTGTGAAATAAGTTGTGGGTACAACTGATCGGCTCAGTTGAGGTTTAGCCTTTGAAGATAAAGGAGACAAGGCATGGAAAATATATCGTTTGATCTGGTTAACTGGAGTCCTGTCAGCCAGGGGGAGGGGTTGGTTAAAGAGCTACTTCTTGAGCTCGGAAAAGAACATGCAATATACGGCATTCCGGTTCGGGCTGTTGCCAGAGCGAATTACAATGATGATGTTCTGTTTGAATTGAATTCTCCAGGAGTGAAATTTCATTACGTACTCGTACATCTCACGTGGCGAGGTGTCGAAGAGCCGCCCGGGTGGCCTTCGACTTCGTTTTATAGAGATCTCAATTCATGGCTATCAGATCTGCAATGTCCTGACGAATTTGTAAGTTCGGATATAACCTCTAAAACATACGCAGGACAATCGAGTCTCTTCTGGATTTTGCTGGTGGTTCTGATTGGCTTGCTTTGTGTCGTTGCTTTTTTAGATTTTTGAACTGCGTCTTTACAAAAGCAGATGAAATTTTATCGGGTGACTGACTCGTGTATTTCTTCTGTGGTACCAGCATGTGATCCGATTGGTCTGCAAATTGTTTGAGTTTGTTCTACGATCTGGCTAATATTGATTTCGATAATATATCCTCCTTGCCTTTTATTTTCGTTCGGGAGTTGCTTTGTGCGTTATACCGTATGTTTTACTGGAACTGTTTTTGCATTGATTTGCTTTGGCTGTCAACAACAATCGGAAAGTGAATCTTCTTCAGAAAACTCTCAATCAGAATCGACTGCGACAGAGCAGAAAGCTAATGATAAAACGACTTCTGAAACAACTCCTTCGCCCACGCAAGGGCAGGGGAGTGGTATGATGATGAGAGGTGGTGGTCCTGGTGCCATGGGGGGCATGCGTGAAGATATGATGACACTGCATGCGTTGTTTGATGGTCGTGATAAAATCAAGCGGACAGTCAAAGACCTGCCAAAGGGGGCAGAGACGGTAACGGAATCTGATGATACCGATATTGCAAGTTTACTTCAAAAACATGTCCCGGCGATGGAAGGGCGTGTTCTGAGCAATGAGCCTTTGCCTCCCATGCGTTTTCATCCCCTGTTTCAAGAGCTGATCAAGAACGCAGAGAAGATAGATTTTGATTACGAGGAAACAGATCATGGCGTGAAAGTTGTCTACACCTCTGATGATCCGTATGTTGTTTTGCTCATTCAGGAACATGCAAAATTAGTCAGCCGCTTTATTAAAAACGGTATGCAGGAAATCCACAAGCCTTATAAAATTCCGGAAATGAATAAAAAAGAGAAGGCGGAATAGTCCCGTAGGTCAAGATCCCGCCTGACAAAAAAAGTGATCATGATTTATTGAATTGGCTCATAGAGTTGTTGCCGAATCGGATGGTTTCAAATACGTTCAAGCATCAACTCCACAATCAACGTCAGGCGAAAGCCTGACCTACGCAACTAAGTTAGATTTACTGGAATGCACATTGCGATAATCACCGCGGGTGGAGCAGGGATGTTTTGTGGTTCCTGTATGCAGGATAATTCTCTGGCTGTTGCTTTGATCGATCAGGGGAATGAAGTCTCGCTTATTCCGACTTACACGCCAATTCGTGTTGATCAACAAAATGTTTCCGACGAAAAAGTTTATCTGGGAGGCGTGAATCTTTATCTTGATCATGCGATACCGTTTTGGCATCGCTTGCCTCGCGCTTTGGTTTCGTGGCTTGATCATCCCCGTATTCTTCGTATCGCGAGTTCACTCGGCATCGAAAACGATGCTTCTCGCCTTGGTCCGCTTACTCTCTCCATGCTTCAGGGAGGTGTCGATTCGATGAGGCGGGAGTATCAGCAACTGATTGATCATCTCGTGAAAGAAGTAAAGCCTGATGTGATCATCTTCAGCAATGCACTACTCAGTGGAGTAATGCCATTGCTTCGAGAGCAATTTGCTGGTTCCGTTTTCTGCCTGCTTCAGGGGGATGATTTGTTTCTCGATCAACTTGTAGAAAAATACCGTCAGCAGGCGATTGAAGCGGTCAGCAATCATGCAAAATCGTTTGATCTTATTATCACGCATACAAAATTCTATGCCGATTATATGAGCGAGTACCTTTCGATAGATAGAAAGTTGTTCCGGCAGATACCACTTTCGATTGATTTGCCGGAGGAATTACGGGCGCCCCGAGAATACTCAATCAAAGAGACTTCAGCACTCCCGCGTATTGGCTATTTTGCCAGAATTGCTCCCGAGAAAGGTTTGTTGTATTTGGTGCGTGCTGTCAAACAGTTGCATGAATCCGGGATTGAAGTTGAACTTCATGCGGGAGGGTACTTGGGAAAAGCTCATCACGGTTACATGAAGCAGGTCGAAAAAGAGTCTGCGTTTCTTGGGAATCGATTTCGATATATTGGAGGCCCCGATTCTCAAAAAGAGAAATTGGAATTTATGCGAAGTCTGGATATCTTCAGCGTCCCGGCTTTGTTCCACGAACCGAAAGGCTTGTATCTTCTCGAAGCGATGTCTCAAGGGATTCCTGTTGCGCAGCCTGCTCATGGAAGCTATCCAGAATTGATCGAATCGACCGGCGGCGGTTTGCTCTTTGAACCGGGGAATATCGAGGATCATGCGAGGATATTAAAACAACTCCTGGAGTTTCCAGAACAGCGAAATAAAATGGGGAGTGATGCACAGTCGGCAGTTATAAAAAAACATCGTTCAAGTTATGCGGCCCAACGCCTTCATGAAATCTGCAAAGATTTCACAAAGGCGAGCCGGGGGTGTTAACCTCTTGAGATTGATTGCAGCACTTTTCCGAGTGTGATAATGCCATCACATATTGGTGATTGATCAACAAACCAGTAGCGGCGAAAGGCGTCGTAACCAAGGGAGGTTTTGGCAGTTGTCATACCTCTTGTGAAATACTCGCGTAAAGATTGCCGGTATCGGAAAATATCTTCTGTTGCCGAATCCCAAGTGATTCCATCTGCACGCAGTTCTTCTCCCAGCATGACCAAAGGAGCATTATCAGGATCTTTGGTGTTGTCTCTTTTTATCTGTTCATAAAGCAAAGAAAGAATCTCGGCTGCTGGGATTTCTCTGAAGTTTTCATCGAGGAAATGGCACGCTTGTCCCTGGCTATCTAGAATGATGCCGAGTTCGCAATCTTTATCCATGAAATGGCTTTGGAGCGGATGGAGCCGTTTGATGTCGAGCTTTTCAACGGGATTGAAAGAATATCGTTCCTGACTGACAATCAGTTGACCGGGAATATTAAGAAACAACTCCTGCAATGAATCAATTACTAATTCGTTTGTCGTATTAAGCCAGATACGAACCGGGCGAATGTTTTGAAAATGCTTACAGAGGCTGTCCAAATACGCCTTTCTGGCGGGGAAGGGCGTCAGACCGCCAGCAGATCGGCTGTACCGAGTGAGTTGATTTTGATGCAGGCGGGCTTGCACTTCATACAGGCTCTCTGATGAAAGAGGCATCGCTTGTTGGCCATACAGGTCGAGCCCGGCTCCACTACCATCTTTACGACGCGATGTTGCATGGATCCCTGCATCGGCCTGTAAATGTTCCAGAATAAATTTCATGCAGGCAGGTGTCACGCCCCCCACGTCGATAATATGACATCCCTGCTCCCGAACACTGCGGACAGATTCTCGCATCATCTCCAGCGAAGCTTCACTCAGGTCATGTCCCATCACAATCGTTGGTCGTAGCTCTGAAATGTTTCGAGACTCGTTATTTTGATTAAGCGAAACCTGACCGATTTTCTGTTCCCATCGCATATTGGCAAACGCCTGAGCGAGAACCGCCCCTGATCGAACGGAGAATTCATTGGGAGATTGGCTGCCGAATCCATCCTGCAGGCGATCCGGACTTTTCTCCTGATAACTCCACCACTCTTTAAGTTGTTCATGGGCATGGGCAGAAAAATGTTCTGCTTCTTGGCGATGCGGACAGGTTTTACATTTCTGGTAATGGGAACGCAGTCTCGCCAAATGCACCGCACGATTGATCGGCAGGCTTTCCCCCGGGCATAAATACGGAGTATCATTTGATGTCAAAGAGACAAGTAATGCCGTTTGATCATCAGCTTCTTCAGGCGAGTCGAGGCGGTCATGCCCCTGGTCACTATGCTGTCTCATAATACTCACCAATGATATCTCAACAACATAAAAAAGCTGGTAAGTTCACTAGGGCATCACTGCCCCGGTTTGTCTGAAGTAGAAATAATCAAGCGGCTCTGTTCTGGGCAACTTGCCTGGCGTTTGCGATCCATTCTGAAACTTCCTCTAAATCGGGCGGGTTACTGCTTCTTAAAATTCGAATCCCTTCAGAAGAACCGACAAATTCATTCACGAGTGGTAACAAATCTTCCGCGTTCATTTCAGCAAGGTCAAGTTTAGATTCAACTCCAACCCCCGAAAGAATTTGTGCATCGTGACCACGAAGGCCGGGGATATCACACATTAATTGAGACTGTTGTTGCCAGGCGGTTACCAGATCATCAGTGATCCAGCGAGTATTCAGTTGACTGGCCATTTCACTGGGATCAGCATTGAGAAAATCATCCACGCGATGCAGGCCGATTTTACGAAATCGGCTCGCTGTCTTTGGGCCGATTGAAGGGGCATCGACAATCGGATCTTCCCTGCGGAGATAAAACCGTGTTGTCGAAGATGGTTGTTTATTTGCTCCGTTTGTATCAATTGAAGTCTCTTGCTTATGAGGAATCGCCCCAAAGGGAGAATCAATTTGAATCGTTTCTTCTTCGCTCGATTTATCGGCATCTGCGGCCTGCTCATATTCTTGTGCAGGGGAGGCGGCTTGCTTTATTGGTTTCTTGCTGACAGGTTTTTCAGTTGTAGGCGAAGAGGTCGTCCCGAGTTCTTTTTTGACGAGTTCGCGGATGACTCGATTTTCTTCCGGCAATGCTTCTTCGACAGTGCCTGTGCGTTGTAGTTCATCGTAAATTTTATTGACAATCGCCTGTTCTTTTGCGTCTGCCATTTTTTTTGTGATCCAGAAAATCGGAATCGTCAAACTGGCCAGCAGTGTTTGCATTGAAAGTGAAACAGAAGGGGGCGACTGTTTCGATTCCTCCAGGCATTGGGCAATGACCAGCGAAAGGGAAGAGCCTGCCTGTCCAAGAAGCAGCGAAAATTCCTTGAAAATTTCATCTTCCAATCCGGCTGGGGGATTTTTTGCTCCCAGATCGAAACGATACCCTTCAACAACTTTCGTATACCGTTGGTAGGAATATCCCGCCTGTTGGCGAATCAACTGATCAAGCCAGTCGCTTCCTTTGGGAAGTGTTAACTCAGGATAGCCGCCATAATCTTCTTCGAGCGCATCAATTAAATCGTCGTAACTGCAACTGACACTCCATTCGCAAGCGCGGTGAATAATCGTTTCTTTATCTGACTGAGCCGTATGCAGCGGGCAGCAAACATCCGTAAAATAATGGCTCATCACACCGGTTGCATAAACTCCTTCCTTCCAGCGACCATCTGCAAACGCTTGCCGCGCCTGGGCGTACCACTTGTGGGTCGATTTAATTGCTCCGCCCCAGTAATTATCACCCACATGCAGTACATGGTTACGAAAATCCTTGAATTTCTTATCGGGATCTTTAGAGCCGGTCAGATAACTTTCGGCATGTTTCAGAAAAAGATTTCGCCACTTTTGCGGCTCTTTCCCTTCCAGAAGTCGCAGCGCATCCATTGCCAACTTATGATGTGTCCCTTTACACTTCCATGCGTAAAGAGTACGAAAATAAAGCGACATCCTGTCACCACCTGCCTGTTTGAAGGGAACCTCTATTTATTCAAAAGGAGCACAGACATTCCTGTCTGTCTCGTAAGAGCATGCCGTATTTGTAGGCAGACAAGAATGTCTACCCTCCATTCTCTAGGAGATTTTTGAATAAATAGAGGTTCCCTGAAGCCACAATCTGTACGGAACGATCCCACAACAAAGCGGAATCGTCGCAGAAACCCCGATTTCATGCAAGAGGGATTCATCTGTAAAAAAGAGAGGAGAATGGCGTTTTATTTCAATAAAGCGGCTGAAGGGAATCGAACCCTCATTTGAAGCTTGGGAAGCTTCCGTGTTGCCACTACACCACAGCCGCATTTGTTTGTATTATAGGCAATCTGAAACGTGACGAAAATCGATTCACTTTATTTTTACCACGATTTCTAAGAGAATCGCCTTGGCGGCGTTTACCCATCTTATGCTACTCTTGGAGTTTCCAGAAGGAATTATCTATGTTTTTGCACATGTTGAAGCCTATCTTGCTCAGTTGCCTGCTGTTAATGCTACTTTTCTCCGACTTGGGAGGTAACTTAGCGATGGGGGATGAAAAACCAGTTGATCCCGCTTTTTCTGCCGAAGAAAAAAAGGCAGAAAAAACTGCGGAGGAAACAGAAGGGAAAGTGGAAGAGGCTATTGAAACCGCGAAAGAAAGCACGAAGGAAGCGGTTGATGCTATCCATACCAAAACAGATGAGATTGCAAAAAAAGTAAATGAAAGTGAAGATGCGAAAAAGTATTCGGCTGGTATTCTGGAGCCGATTTATTCGATGGCAGAATATATGTCGTTCTCGTCATTCTACTGGCTCGCATTTGCAGTGATGGTTTCGGGAGTGATCAGCTTTGCTCTGCAACTGATCATCGGCAAACTGGCTGTACTGTTTCGAGGCGGGCTTTCTTTCTCGCAAATTCTGACGGACATTCAGGGATTGGTGATCTCTCTGGTTGGTTTGTTTTACACGACGCAGGCAGCGACCGAGAATTCCAATTTTACAACCAGCCCCGCAGCCGTTCTTTCGGCTGCGGCATTGGGATTGGTTGCCGGCTTCTTCTTTTATCTGCGAGGCCAGGCAACAGAACTGGAAGCTCTGGAAGGGCGGCGGGAAGAAGCTCGCATCACCAGAGCAGCTAAGAATAAGTAATGGAAACTTCTATCAATTCAAAGAATCCTATTAAACGGAGAGTAGATATTCTTGCCTGCCTTTAATACGGCTTGCTCGAACGAGACAGACAGTAATGTCTGTGCTCCTTTTGAAAAATAGAGGTTCCCTCATTCAATTTTTTGTGATCGTAAGGAAAGAGGTTTCAATGATGTCTCGCTACTTTTCGTGTTTGTCATTCTTGTTTCTGATTGCCTGTTCTTCGTTGACAAATGCGGCAT
>JAJRTM010000304.1 GCA_024278285.1 Planctomycetota bacterium | reverse complement strand
TTATTTTCAACAGACGGTGCTTGCTCTATGTTATCGCCTTGTAATTCGGCAATCTGAGCCTTCAACGCATCTTTTTCCGCCTGTAGTTTTTCAACCTCTCCGCTGTTCTGGGCACAGCCAGCCAATTGAAGGCTGAACGCAAAAAGGAGGAGTACCTGCAATACATGGAAGGGGGGCTTGTTCCGCATTTGAATGTACCTTTATTCTTAGACTGAAGTGACCAAGATGGCCCAAGTCGATCAGACTCGCTTTTTCGCCAATGCTTATTGATGAAGAAGAGGCAATTTCCACGAGAAGACTGGAACTTGTGATTGATGTGAAATCGACTTAGATTGGAATATTAAACCTAACATGCCAGGCAGTCGATTGTCAAACAGCAATGACGTCCAAAGTGGAACCGTCGTTATTTCGTATTACTAACGTTAAAAGTTTGCGAACGGCTCGCAAATTTTTATTATAAAACAGTTTTTGGTTACGGCTATCAGAGTGAACCAGCCGTGCTGGGTTAATAACGGTTAGAAAACGTAGTGCCGGGCGGTAAGTGGCAAATTGGATTAAAAGGGTTCATCAGCAGCAACCAGTAAGTTCTTTTCAGAATGTTTTCGTGAAGTTTATCTGTGGCTTCGTTGAAAATAGCACGGCGTAATTTGCTCAACTTGTCGTTAAACATTTTGATGACGTGAAAGTGATCGCACACAAGGGCCACCTCGGGCAGATTCTTGATCACGGCGGAAAAGAAGGCGGGGAGAGATGTCGATGGCGACCGCTTGAATTTTAAAGTGTTGGATATTCGAGACACCAGGAGTTTGGTATACTGGACTGCAAAGCATGCTGGTGATCGCCTTTAAGGTTGTGTAAAAAACATCAGCATGTCCTCGTTTTCTATAAAATTAACCCCAGTACTAAAAAACACGTTGAACCATAATTGTTGACCGTTCGTCGTCTCAGCGATCTCATTCAATACGTTGAACACAACTCCCGTCGGTATATGGCGAAGATAATAAATATGAAAAACCAACTGGAAGAAAAGAGCATGTCCGAACAAGGCGTACCAAGAATATCCAGGACTATCCTGCTTAGCAGCCTATTGCTCATATGTAGTCTGTTAATGAGTGGCTGCAGACAGAAGCCTGCTGAGCAAAAACAGACAGGCGAAAAGAACAGCTCAACAAAAGCGGAAACAGATTCCCCCGTTACAGACAATACTGTTGCAGACGATGCCGATGTTGTCCAGCTTCTGGAAAAGAAAGGAGTGACTCTTACGAAAAACTCTCAGGGGCAAGTGACGATTGCCGATTTTCGCACATTGGAATCTTCTGATGAAATCCTGAAACACCTCTCAGGGCTGCATTCTCTCCAGCGACTAATTCTGTACGGCCCCGGTTTTACATCAGAAGGGTTGAAGCAAGTCGCGGAATTGAAAACGTTGAAGGTTCTTTCTGTTGAAGGAACTCGAACCGATGATGAAGGCTTGGAAAGTATCAGCGGGATGACTCAACTGGTCGCTTTAATGCTTCGACGAACCAACTTCACCGATGCAGGACTGGCTCATCTGAAAGACCTCGATAATTTACGCGAACTCGATTTGCGTTTCACCAATGTCGGAGACGCCGGGTTGCTGCATCTGAAAGAGCTCGCAAAACTCGCGACAGTCAAACTGGACCGTACAAAAATCAGCGATGCAGGCATTAAAACTCTGGCTCAGATTCCAACATTGATATCATTGGGATTGAATTTAACAAATCTGACAAACGCCGCGTTGGAAACGTTGGCTGATCGTAAAGATTTGAAACTGCTCGAAATGGATGATACACAAATTAACGATGAGGGAATCAAAAACCTGGCTGGGATGACGAAGCTTCAAGTGCTGCATCTTCGTCGCGATGATGTGGGGGATGACGGCTTCAAAATCATCGGCACGCTGACCTCTTTGAAAAAACTCTCCATTCGCGACACGGTTATTTCAGATGACGGCTGCGCGTATTTGAAAGATTTAAAAAACCTGCAAACTCTGGATCTCAACGAAACGTTCATCGGCGATGAAGGGCTGGCGCACCTGGCTGGATTGAAGAATCTGGAAGTGCTGGAGCTTTGGTTCACAAGAATATCCGATGCCGGGCTGGCTCACCTGACGGGATTAACCAACCTGAAATCCCTCAATCTGGAAGAAACAGAAATCACTGATGAGGCCATGACGCATCTGGCGAAATTGAGCAATCTGGAAAAACTCAATCTCAAACTGACACCGGTTTCTGATAAAGGACTTGAAAAACTTCACGGCTTAAAGAAACTGAAATCAATCACTTTAGGCAATACGAAAGTGACAGAAGCAGGCATCAACGCGATCAAAGTCGCGATCCCTGGTATCGTCATTCAATAACGCTGCACATAAGTGGCAGGATATTTTTCCTGTTTGGTTCCGATTTATCCGGGTTAACTATGGGCATTCAATACGATGGAACATTGATCGCCCAGCATGGCTGGTTCATTCTGATAGCCGTAACCAAACTGATGATTTTCTATAATTTGCGAGCCGTTCGCAAACTTTTACCGTTAGTAATATGGATTGTGCTTCAAGATAATCTCTAGCTGACAACTTTGGCAATTTTTTTGAGTGTTTCTTTGCTTTCGCCAAGGGTGCAGATGGCATCGCAATGTTTTCGTAGGTCTGAGAACAAAATGTAATAGATTTCGATCTTGTTATTTTTTATCGACGGTCTACTTAGTTGGAGTATCAATTCTTTTTCCCTGTTGTCAGGAATGATCAGGAAAAGCAGAGAAGGGTCTTCCGGAAAAGAATAGTATAAATCGGTCAGCCGGAGGATTCCAGAATAAATGGAGGTGCTTTTTTCTACTTCAAAAGCACCGACAATTTTGTTTGTTCCTTTTTGAAACCAGATGGCATCGATTAACGCGATCGTGCTGTTGGTTTCTTTCGACACCCCAATGTCTGGAAATTCCGATAGGCTGATAAACGAAAAGCTGTTTTCATCATGGCACCTTGAACGATCATTCGATGCACTAATCACATCGTACCCCAGCGCGTGACCAATTTTCAGCAGGTGGTATTGCATTTCAGTGTGTAAATCGACTTCTTCTTTTTCCTCAAGAACTT
>JAJRTM010000303.1 GCA_024278285.1 Planctomycetota bacterium | reverse complement strand
GATGGGTCCGAGTCAACCAGTTGATTTGTGATAACCCCTGCAATGCCTGTTGATGCAACTTTTTATCAAGTTGCGGATCGTCCATCAATTCAGGTTGCCGATTACGTTCTTTCAAATTGGGCCAGATAGAAACCTTTATTTTCGGTATTGATGTTTTCTTCATTTTGTCAGGATCCAACAATTTTTTTTGAGAATAGATTGAGTCTGTTTCATCAATTGATCGACCTGCATAAATTCATCTGCGCTTTAGGGGATTATAGATTGAGAGTGATGAGGGTGTCAAAGAAGGTGCGGATATTTTGGGTTTCTAGTGTGTTGAACAGAGAGGCGATAAATTGTTGGTGCAGCAAGTAGGGTACGCTGTGCGTACCAATTGCGACACACGTCAGAGGAGATACATTGCCATTGTAGCACACATTACTTTGCTCGCGTGGTACGCACAGCGTACCCTACTTGCTCGCCGCTACTTCCTTCTCTTGCCCGACTGCAAGGTGGAGACGGCGAAACGCCAGTGAAGCCGTACTACCTTGCGGGAGCGGCGTACAATGAAAGGGACTGCGAGCAAATCAAATCATCGGAACAGAAGGGCTACCGTTGAAGAAAAGCTCGCCTGAACGGAACGGACGAAACGCCAGTTGCGGAAGTGCAGTGAGGGGGAGCGTGATACACTTCTGATACTGAAACGATCAAAAGAGGTCCGAATTCATGGAAATGGTGGAAACCAAGTACCCCGAGCAGGATTCGAACCTGCGACCTGCCGATTAGAAGTCGGCTGCTCTATCCAACTGAGCTATCGGGGCTTACGTCAATTTAGTCTCTCCATTTTCTTTCGATTTCTCCACACCAAAGAACTTGCTCTCTTGAATTAGAAGGCCGTTGCTCTATCCAATTGAGCTATCGGGGCCTGTTTAATACTGCTGAGCATGAACCGGGGCCAACTCAGGCTATCTTTCCAGAGAAGCTTTGGAAGAAACAGGTTCGCGGAATAATAATGAGAACCGAGCAAAGAAGCAATCAGGATTATATTCTCCAGAAAGTTCCTGACAGATTTTAGTTCTTTTTAGTGACATAAACAAAGTAAGCCCCGTATTCTTCTTTATTCGCTGTAAAAAACAGGGCTTTCATCGTCGTTTTCTCTGCTTGCAAAGGGACATGAAAGATTATTTCAGTCGCATTCTTGGGAACAGGTTTAGATTTAATATACGTGCCAATCTGTAACGTTGCCCGCACGACGTTAATCGCCTTTCCCGGAGTCGTACGGTAGGCTTTGACTCCCGGTACGGATTTGCCGGGAGGGAGTGCAGCGATGATCGGATGATCAATTTCTTTCGGCCATCTTCGCAAGCATATTTCGTACTCTCCGTTTTCAACAATTTTTACATTCCAGTACCCCGTATTTTCTTTTCCGTTGTACGCATTACGAATGTGAGCCTGATTCCAGGGATTCAAGCGGGTGGTTATCCAGTCGTGTGAAGTCAGTCGTGCCGGATTTTCGTGAGGATCGCCCAAGTGAATAGCCGTCGAATTGGCAAAGGTCGGTTCAAGCTCCGTCCACCACTCTTCATAAAAATTCCTTAGCCGCTCGGTTACGTCCGGGTAGCCTGACGCAACATTACTTTTTTGTCCCGGATCTTTTTTAATATCGTAGAGTTCTTTGCCGTTGATCAGTCTCCAACGCGAGGTCATCACTGCACTTTTTCGCCATTTGATCGGATCTTTCACCCGCTGCGAATCTGTCACCAACATTCGGTCAGGCCATTCAGAAAGATTTTGTTTGTGTTTCTGCTGATACAAAAGTGGCTTGATACTGATGCCATCAAACTTCAGATTTTTTGGTGTTGGTATCTGACAGAAATCCATTAACGTGGGAAGAATATCGATATGTGCGGTGATGGGATTAACATCTGTGGGTTGAGTCAACTTTCCAGCAGGCCAGCGAATGAAAAAAGGAACACGGTGCCCGCCATCGTATTCGCTTCCCTTGGCTCCACGCATGTTCGCATTGAAAACCCTGCTACCTGTTGAGGTTCCGTTATCGGTGGTGAAAATGAAAATCGTATTTTGATCGAGTCCTTCCTGCTTGAGGAATTTTCGAAGCTTCCCAACATTGTCATCAATATTGGCAATCATCCCGAAGAAGTTTGCAACCTTAACGCCAAGGTGTTGGTAAGGCTTGCTCCATTTTTCGGGTGAGTGCATCGGACCGTGCGGTGCATTGGGCGAAAGATGCACAAGAAACGGCTTGCCCGCTTTTTTTTGAGATTTTATGAAACGCTTAGCGTAATCGAAGAAAACATCCGTGCAAAATCCTTTGACTGGTTCCGGCTTACTGTTGTGCCAATAGCTGCCATCGAAATAGGCGTTGTCCCAGTAATCGGGAGTTTGCCCGACCCCGCCGCCGCCATGTCGAAGCACCTCGCTGTAACCGCGATCTTCCGGACGAAACGGATAGTTGTCTCCCAGATGCCATTTACCAAACATCCCCGTTGCATAGCCAGCGTCTTTGAAAATCTGCCCCATCGTCACTTCATTTTCACGCAGCATTGAACGGCCCATAATTGTGTGCCAGACACCAGTTCGATTTGTCCAATGACCCGTCAAAAAAGCAGAGCGTGTAGGCGAACAGGTTGGCGAAACATGATAGTCAGTCAGTCGAACCGATTCCGCATACAGTTTGTCGAGATGAGGCGTTTTCAATTCGGGATTTCCCATACAGGAAAGGTCGCCATATCCCTGGTCATCGGTGATAACAATGACCACATTGGGACGCTCAGCAGAATCGCATTCGCGATGCACAAAAAAGAACATCAGTGCGAGCAGCAAATAAAAGGGACGATATTTTTTCATCAGTTACTCCGTTGAAGTGAAAAGGGCTTCGATTCATTGGAACAAAAACGCAGCATGGTTTCAATTGATGTAGCCGGAATATACTGGAAGGCGTTTTGTTTCAGCTATAAAGATGAGGACAACATGGACGAGAAATTGGCTTTTTCGGCAAAACAGATGGAATCAGAGAAACTCTTACAGCATTGCAGGGTTTAATCACGCAGATGCGTCTCTGCGAGTGGCGAAGATTAAAAAAGGGAATTATTCAACTTTGGCGTAGGGTCCGCTACCCGCGGACCGCGATGGGAAGTGGATCCCCTTATTTCTGCGGTGGTCCGCGGGTGGCGGACCCTACACACAATCTCCAATTCCAGTCCAAACTAAATACCACTGAATAGTTATAAAAATAGAACCATTTCAGATGCTAAGCAGGCGGTTTCAATAGAATTCAAAATAGAAAACAGGAGTGGGTAAGATGAAATTACATGGTATTGTGGCAACGTTCATTGTTCTGGTCAGTGCAACATCACTCGTATTTGCAGGTCCGGGACAAGGGAAAGGGAAGGGCAAAGGAAAAGGTGGGCCAGGCGGAAAGGGAAAACCGACACCTGAAAAAGTGATGAAACACCTCGACAAAGATGGCAACGGCAGCATCAGTAAGTCAGAAGCACCTGAAAGAATGGCGAGCCACTTCGACCGGATGGATGCCAATGGTGATGGAGCAATCAGCCTCGACGAATTGAAAGCGGCATTCAAAAAACGAGCAGAAAAAGGAGGCAAGGGACCGGGCGGAAAAGGTAAGGGTGGTAAAGGAAAACCAACTCCAGAAAAATTTATCAAAAAGTTCGATAAAGATGGCAACGGCACGATCAGCAAAAGCGAACTGCCCGAAAAAATGCAACAACGTTTTGATAAAATCGATCAAAATGGAGATGGGGCAATTGATACTGCTGAGATTAAAAAGATGATGGCCAGGCATGCCGAAAGAGGCGGCAAAGGACCGGGTGGCAAGAAACCTGCCAAGTGATTAGCTGGAACAAATAACACTGCAAGTGTTTCACTTGCTCGCCTGACAACTCTACCGTGCAAATCGCACGGTAGAGTTGTTTTATTTGAGACGATGGCGATGCTTAATGGAATCATTTTCGTGACTATTCAGCGGAGGGTGGCTTCTATGAAAGCCTTTTGTTTGTCAAGTTAGAATTACATTTTTTTCTTCTTTTCTTATCAGAACTGATTTTCGAGACGAGGGGGCCCATTCTTCTATGCGAGCATCTGGTCATTG
>JAJRTM010000302.1 GCA_024278285.1 Planctomycetota bacterium | reverse complement strand
TAATCGATAATTCCGGTGCCGGGAACGTGAATCGCAGAAACGCCCGAAACTTGTGGCTCCAGTTCCGCTAATCGTTCTTTGCCGATCTTCTCGCAGACAATTTCGTTTGCAATTCCGCGTTCATAAACTTTTTCCAGACCGGGAAGCTGCGATTCATCCGCTGCCACAATCACTTTGCCACAGCGGTCGAAAGGAATATCAAACTGCTCACAGAATTCTTCGAGAGCAATTTTCCCCGCCCTGCAATTGGTCGCTCTTAGCGAACCCGGCTTGTAATAAATCCCGGAATGAATCACTCCAGAATTATGCCCCGTCTGATGAAAGGCTAGCTCCTTCTCTTTTTCGATAACCAGCACCGCGATTCCCGGACGCTGCTGCAACAACCGCCAGGCGGTCGCCAACCCGACAATTCCCCCACCAACAATAGCAACATCATACATTTTCATTGAGAAATGCCTTGATCCGTTTACGAATCTTCTTTGGGTCTTGCGGTTGATTTTGTCGAGAGGCAGACATCGCAGGCACTTTTTCCTTCATTGCCTGGAATATTATTCATGCCGCCACACGTTCCTTTCAGACAGCGATTACTCATGATGACGCCAATCGCCAGCCCGGTAAAGGCAGCCGCGAAAACCAAAATCGCTGCAAAAAATGTCGCCATGATTTATTCCTTCATTGCAATAATTGGAAATCGTAATGAATGCTTGACAATCAATTTATGATCTTGTTCGTAAATCAGATACACATTCAACTGATGCGATTGAGCATACTCCCAGGCTCGCGTTGGCCCCATCACCATCAGCGCCGTCGCTAACGCATCTGCCTGCATACAGGTTTCTGTAATGACAGAGACCGAATGCAGCGAGTGTGTAACCGGACGCCCGGTCTTTGCATCAATTGTATGCGAAAACTTTTGCCCGTCAATTTTATAAAAGTTGCGATAATCGCCCGATGTCGCCATCGCGTTGTTGGTGAGTGTCACAATCTGCGTCACTTCCCGCTGATTTTCAACGGGCTTTTCAATTCCTAATCGCCAGGAAGCCTGATCGTTTTTTTTGCCCCGTGCAACAACCTCTCCGCCGATATTCACCAGATAATTTTGATATCCCTTTTCGCTCAGCAGTCCCGCCACCCGATCCACCGCGTACCCCTTGGCGATTGCAGAAAGATCAATTTTCAATCCAGCCTTTTCTTTTCGAATCGCAGGTGGCCTTAAACGGACATGCAGTTTTTCATAGCCGACCACTTCCATCGTCTGCTTGATGATAGCGTCATCGGGGATTTTATCCGTTGATAAATCCGGGCCAAAATGCCACAGGTTGACCAACGGGCCAACGGTCGGATCAAAAAAGGCATCGGTCTGTTTGGAAACTTCTAATGCCTCTGAAACGACTTTTGCGAAATCGGGTGAAATCGAAAACCACTCGGTTGAACTCGAAGCATTAAACCGAGAGATTTCCGACTCTTTAATATACGTTGACATCTGCTGATTGATTTGGTTCAACAGCGTTTCGATGCCTTGCTGTAATTCATCAGGCTCAGGAATATCTTCAGAAGCAGCCAGCGTAATTTCGTAAAATGTCCCCATTGTTTTGCCACTAAGTTTAAGCTCAGCAGTAGAACGGGAACACCCAGAAAGAAAAACGCTCCCACCCAGTAATAAGGTAAGAGCGATTCGCATCTTGATAAAAGAAGTCATTGGCTTTTTCAATTTTCGTGTTTTTCGTTTCTTTCGTGGTCAATTCAAAACGGAGCACAGACATTCCTGCCTGTCCTGTTTGAGCATCCCGTATTTAAGGCAGACAGGAATGTCTACCCTCTGTTCAAGATTTGTTTAATGAATAGAGGTTCTTTTAAAGAACCACGAAAGAAACGAAAAAGAAGACAATTGTTTAACGGCAAGCCGAAGGCGACTGCGCCTACAGGTCTGCTTGATTTTGAGGGTGCCGAACCGCGAATAAACGTGAATTTTCGCGAATAAATTTCAGGCATAGTACCTGTTCTTTTTTCTCTTTCTTGGTGTCTTCGGGCCTTTGTGGTAAAAAATAATAAAACAGGTGGTCAGAGCACTGATATTTAACTTGTATGCCTCATTGATGGTATGCTCTCGTTTTGGAATAATTTGCGCAAGCTTCGTAAACTTTTAACGTTAGCAGCACGGATAAAAGAGTCTGGCAATTTGAAGGACCGGCTCATTCTTCAACTCAGATTAGCGACAAATTCGCCTTTATTTGTCGCTTTTCGCAGAAATTTGATCAAGCTGAGAAATGGGCGAAAAACTTTTACATTCTCTGTTTTTCATCCGTGGAAATCCGTATTACTAACGTTAAAAGTTTGCGAGCGGCTCGCAAACTTTTAGAAAAACAGTTTTTGGTTACGGCTATCAGAATGAACCAGCCGTGCTGGGTTTATCCGTGGCTCTTTCAAAGTCTGGGGAATGCTCCAACTCCAATAACTTCATCATTTAACCGAAGTCGTCAAACGCGATATTTTCTTCTTCAACGCCCAGGTCGGTCAACATTTTCCGAACTGCAGAAAGCATCATCGGCGGCCCACAGATGTAATACTCGATATCTTCCGGAGCAGGATGATCTTTCAGATATTCATCGTGTAATACATTGTGAATGAAGCCGACATAACCAGTCCAGTTATCTTCTGGTCGTGGTTCAGAGAGCGCCACATTCATTTTGAAATTGGGATGACTCTTTTCGAGTTCTTCGAATTCGTCCAGATAGAATAATTCTCGTAAAGACCGTCCGCCATACCAGTAGGAAATTTTACGTTTGGAATCCTTGCTCTTTAATAATTCAAAGACATGCGACCTCAGCGGAGCCATTCCTGCTCCCCCGCCGATGTAAACCATCTCGGCATCGGTTTCTTTGATGAAGAATTCGCCGTAAGGACCAGAAATGGTCACTTCATCGCCCGGCTTCAGGTTGAAAATATAGGAAGACATCTTTCCAGGAGGCGTTCCTTCCGGGCCACGCGGCGGAGCCGTTGCGACCCGCACGTTAAGCATGATGATCCCTTTTTCGCCCGGATAATTCGCCATCGAATAAGCACGGACGACCGGTTCAGTGACAATCGATTTTGTTTTCCACAGTTTGAATTTGTCCCAGTCGCCCCGGTATTCTTCTTCAATATCAAACGTCTCGTAAATCAGTTCATGAGGCGGCGCTTCAATTTGAATAAAACCACCCGCCTGGAAATTAACATTTTCTCCTTCAGGTAATTCAAGGACCAGTTCTTTAATGAATGTGGCCACGTTGTGGTTGGAGCGAACTGTGCAGACCCATTTTTTTGTTTCGAAAACTTCGGGCGGAACCTCAATTTTCATATCATGCTTGACGGGAACCTGACACGAAAGACGCATCCCTTCACGGGCTTCCTTTTTACTGACATGCGATTTTTCTGTTTCGAGAATATCGCCGCCACCCTCTTTAATCAGCACCGTGCATTGTCCACAGGTTCCGCCACCGCCGCAAGCTGATGAGACAAATATTTTGTTGGCAGCCAACGCGTTGAGCAACTTCCCACCAGCAGGAACATCCATTTCTTTTTGATCGTTAATAACAATATGCACATTGCCGGAAGGAACGAGCTTCCATTTGGCGAACTGAATCACAGCGACCAGTGCCAGCACGATCCCCGTGAACATGACAACGCCCAGAACAATTTCCATGACAAAAACTCACTCAAGAATGAACAAACTGGTCAGTACGATCAGTTATTGTTAAAAAGATAGATGCTCGATGACTCCGAAAATATCGCTTCGGTATTCTTTACAGTTTGATTCCGGAAAAGGCCATGAAGGCAAGTGACATCAAACCAACAGTAATAAATGTAATGCCCAGGCCTTTAAGTCCATCAGGCACATCGCTGTATTTCAGTTTTTCCCGTATCCCAGCCAAAGCAGCAATCGCCAATGCCCAGCCAATTCCTGAACCAACACCGTACACGCAACTTTCTGCAAAGTTGTAATCTCGTTCGACCATAAACAACGAACCACCCAGGATCGCACAGTTGACGGTAATCAATGGGAGGAAAATCCCGAGGGCGTTGTACAAAGGGGGGAAGAAGCGGTCGAGTGTCATTTCCAGAATCTGCACCATCGCAGCGATCACGCCGATGTAACTGATTAAGCCAAGAAATTCGAGATCGACACCGGTTAAACCTGCCCAACCTAACGCATCTTTTTTTAACAGATAAACGTAAATCAGATTATTGGCGGGAACAGTAATTGCCTGGATGACAACAACTGCAATACCGAGCCCGATCGCGGTTTTCACATTTTTGGAAATTGCGATAAAGGTGCACATTCCGAGAAAAAATGCTAACGCCAGGTTCTCGATGAAAACCGATGTCAAAAACAGACTGAGATAATGTTCCATAATGAACTCGACTCGAAAAAACTCGTTATTCAAAAATACCAACAGCAACTCATCGAAAAACAGCCATCAAGCTGTTAACCATCTTTTTCAACCTGGCTCGGATCTAACGTTCGCAAGATCCAGATAAAAGCCCCGATCAGGAAAAATGCACTGGGGGGGAGAAGCATCAAACCGTTCGGAACGTACCAGCCTCCATCAGTCGCCAGTGGCAATATCTGAATGCCGAACAACTGCCCGGATCCGGTTAATTCACGAATGACCCCAACGCAAATCAACAACACGCTGTACCCTAACCCGTTGCCAATGCCATCCAGAAAGCTGGTCCACCAGTCATTTTTCATCGCAAACGCCTCGGCTCGCCCCATCACAATACAGTTAGTGATAATCAATCCGACAAACACAGAAAGCGTCTTGGCAATTTCCGGAAGAAACGCTTTCAAAACCTGATCGACCACAATTACCAGCGAAGCGATAATTGTCATCTGTACGATAATACGAATGCTGTTCGGAATTAGATTGCGAATCGCTGCAACAATCGCGTTGGAAAATGCAACGACCAGCGTCACCGCAATGCACATCGTGATGGTTGTCTGCATTTTACTGGTCACAGCCAGTGCAGAACAGATCCCCAACACCTGCAGCGCGATCGGATTATTGGCAAAGATCGGACTGAGCAGAACGTCTTTTGTTTTTGATTGAGCCATGACTCTCTACTTATTTTAATTTGTTGGACGAGCAAGATTGATGAAAAAAACAACAAGCTGCGTCAACTTCAATTCGAGATACTACTTAATTCCGTCACAGGAAACTGACCATTTTTTATCTTATCTAGCAGTGGCCCGTAACCTTCGTCGCCGAGCCAGAACTTAAACATGTCTTCAACGCCCCGTGTGGTAATTGTTGCCCCGGCCAGACCATCAAACTTATGCTGCGAACCTGGCATTTCACAAGTAACAACCCCTTTGTAAAAAGAAATATCGACTCGACCTTGTTCATCAAAAAGAACTTTGGGGCAATCAGGATTACTCCATTTTGCTTTCCATTTTGGGTTATTGATCTCCCCGCCCAGCCCTGGCGTTTCGCCATCTTCGTAAAACGTAAGACCACGCACCGTTTTGCCATCGCCATCGAGAGAAAGCAGTCCCCACATTGTTGACCACAATCCTTTCCCGCGAACTGTCAAAATTAATTGATCGATCGAGCCATCTGCCTTGGTGACAATATAAATCTTTGTTAGTTTTTCTCTTCG
>JAJRTM010000301.1 GCA_024278285.1 Planctomycetota bacterium | reverse complement strand
CCGTCATGCGGAAACTCTTGGTGATGATGAACACCATGCTCAAAACCGATACCAAATGGAACGCTCACCTTAAAGAAAGTTGAAAATGATCACAAAACCAAAACTAATTCCTTGACTTTTGACACAGCCACTCCGTGGTTTACCTATTTTCTTTTTCGTGGTAGTAATATCCTGCCACTTTTGCGCAGCATTTCATTGATAAGAGACTAAGGTCGTAACGCACCAAATCCGAGATGTCATTTCGTAATAAGATACTAACCCCAACGCATCACGGCTCACAGAGCCGTGGCACACGAAATTGACCTGCGACTTTTGCGTCATAAAGAATCAGGTGGTTCGCTTGGCCAATTTTAATAGAACCGGGCTGGCGACAAAGATCGAACTGTAGGTACCGACTGCAACACCGGTGACAAGGCAGAAGGCAAAGCCGTGCAACCCTTCTCCTCCTATGAAGTACAGAATGATGACAACGAGCATCGTCGTAATCGAGGTCAGTAAGGTACGCGAAAGTGTTTGATTCAAAGAGATGTTGACCATATCCGCTTTGATGTCCGGGTTTTTGCCTCGAACTTCACGAATGCGGTCGAACACGACAATGGTATCGTTAAGCGAATAACCGATGATCGTCAAAAACGCTGCGATCATGGAAAGGTTAATTTTGAAATCGGTGAAGGCAAACATCGCTCCAATCGGTGTGTTACTTAACACCGAAGCAATCGCGACCATGCCCAGGACAACCAGAACATCATGCACCAACGCGACCACGGCTGCCAACCCGAAGGCAATCTGCTGGAACCGCACCCAGATGTAAGCCACAATCGCGACCAACGCAATGAGCATCGCCATGATTGCATTCAATTTTGCTTCACCCGCGACAGAAGAATCAAACGTGTTCACTTCGCTTAATACCGGTCTGTTTTCCATTTCCTTTTGCATGTTTTCGAGCGTTGCCTTGACAACGTACATGCCAACTTCCGAACGGATTTTCACTTCCATTTCAGAATAACGTTTCACAGTCGATTCATCTGCATCCGTATCGGCCCCTTTGATACCAACCAGGCTGATCAAAGCATCTGTGCTTCCAATTTCCTCTTTCTTTTTATTCGTGACGACTGCATAAGATTCGACGATATGATCCAGCGCCGCATCAATTGCCATTTTACTTGAAAATGTCAGCTTGGCTTTTGTCCCCCCTATAAATGGATCTTTGGTTTCCTCCTCTTTTTCTTCGCTCTCTTTAGCCTTTTCATCACTATTTTTCTGGGGAGAAGAAGTATCTTCAATTTTGACAAGTTCGCCAAACGTTAACTTCGTTTTGGTCAGCTTATGTCCTGAATTTGCAAATGCCTTGTTAACTTTCTCCCGAACTTCATCGATATTCTGATTCTTGGTTCGCAGGCGATAGAAGATATCTTCTTTCGACTGCTCTTTCAGGCTTGGCACAACAAGCTTTTCAACCGACATGTCGTTGCCAAACTCTTTTCGTAACGCTTCACGAGCATCATCGATGGAAGGGGTATCTTCAAATTGGAACGTTACCATGGCTCCGCCGGTGAAATCGATATCGAGGTTGTCGTTACCACGAGAAATCAAAACGCCCAAGCCTCCGATGATTAACGTCAGCGAAAAGATGGAAGCGAGGGTTTGCTTGCCCACAAAATCCCATTGCGTTTTGCCAATCAGGCTTTTTCCCAGCAAGGTTTTTTCGGAAAGCATTCCCTGGCGTTCAAGAATATCGAAGATAAGGCGGCCCACGTAAAGGGCGCTGAACATACTCATGATGATGCCGATAAACAGCATCGCAGCGAAACCCTTCACCTGTTCGGTTCCGCGAGCATACAGGATGATCGCCGATATTAAGGTGGTCAGGTTCGCATCGATAATAGTCGTAAACGCCCGCGCAAAACCATTATGAATCGACATCCGCAACGACGAACCTTTCTTCAGTTCTTCGCGAATACGTTCAAAGATGAGGACGTTCGCATCAACCGCCATCCCGATCGTCAGCACCAGTCCCGCCAAGCCAGGCAAGGTGAAGGTCGCATCGATCAACGCCATCACACCAAGCACCAGAATGACGTTCACAATCAGGCAGATATCAGCAATCACACCTGCCACCCAGTAGTAGGCGACCATAAAGATCAGAACGATCATCCCGGCGACGATGATTGCTGTCTTTCCTTTTTCCTGTACATCAACCCCGAGTGTCGGGCTAATCGTGTATTCGCTGATCGGCTCTTTCTTCAGCGGTAGCTCCAACGCCCCCGCATTCAAAACACTGACCAGTTCCTGTACTTCTTCATTCGAAAAGCTACCGGAAATCTGCCCATTGTCGTGGATCATCGTTTTGATGTTGGCTGCACTGTGAAGTTCACCATCTAAAATCGCAGCCAGGCGATATTCATTTCCATCTGTTTTGGGAGAATACTTTCCAGTGAGCTGAGAAAACAGAAATCCACCACGAGGATTAAAAGTAAAGCCGACCGCAACCCCGCCGTTCTCGTCCATTGTTCGACGGGCATTGATCAGATAACGTCCATCAACCTGCTCATCGGGGGGATCGAGAATGACAAGGAATTCCAAGATTTTTTTGTCGCCCACTTCTCGCTCACGATAAACATCGAAAGAGCCAGGCTTGATGTCTTTCAACCCGCCTGCATTTTCACCATCGGTAACTCTTGCCACCGGGATCCAGGCAGAACGCCGGATGTCGCCATCGTAAACGTCTTTATCTTTAAGTTGTAACGCCTCTGCAATAATCCGCTGGTGATCGTTCTGCGTATCGTGTTTGGATGCCAAGATCGCAAATTGCAGCGATCCCAATCGAGTAATCTGGTCTTTCATCACCTGGACATCATCGGAGTCAGCACCGGGAATGATAATTTCAATCCGGTTATTTCCGACTTTTCGCACCGTCACTTCTTCAGTACCGGAAGGATTCACCCGGCGAACAATCGCCCGCACAAGTTCATCCATTGATTGGGTTAGAAATGCAGAATTGGAGACATCTTTGCCCGACTCCTTCGCCAGCACTTCGTCCACTTCGTAAACCAGGTTTGTTCCCCCGGCTAAATCGACCCCCAGGCGAAAAGCATCTTTCAGGCTTTTGCCATCCATCAATTGATTCACAAACGGAGCCAACGCCAAGAATAGCACCAGGAGTATGGTACTGAAGCGACGGGTAGACTCTTTCATTCGCAGCGAGCGAGCAAGAAAGTTTCCCAACACGAGCGGAAGAACAAAAATTCCGACTAACCAACCAAGAATAATCAAAGCGGACATCCTGAGACGTCTTTCGTTTCAAATTTCAATACGGATTACCACGAAGCCGAGACCGTGCCCGACTAAAAACATCTTAGCGTTTGACCTGTTTAGCACGTCAGAGCATTATTTACCAGAGGTTTCGTCACTCTTTTTGTCACTACCTTCTGATTTTACTACCGATTCGATACTCGTTTTACGCACGCGAATTCGTGCATTATCATCAATTCGCAAAGTGACCTGGGTTCCATCAGCCGAAAAACCGCTGATCGTACCGAAAATGCCCCCGACCGTGACCACCTGATCGTTCTTCTTCAAATGATCCAGAAAGCTGTCCCGCCCTTTGCGATCTTTGCCTTGAGGCATGACCACAAAAAAGTAGTAAAGCATAACCATAATCATCAACGGCGGACCGAAAATCTCAAAGATGCCAGGCTGTTTTCCCTTGGCAGCATCTTCAGCCAACAACAACACTTGATTCAAAAACAGGGACCAGTTTCCCATAAGAACATCTCTTCATCTCTAATATAAAAGTAGGTCAGGTTGTACCTGACAAAAGTAATTTACTTAATTCGCTCAAACAACTACGGTCGTATCTTTGATCTGTAGGATGGCGTGCTTGCACCCATCAAATACGGTATCCACTTCATCAATCTATTGCCGGGGAACGATTGCCGAACCACAGCCGTTCCATCTCTTTTGCGTCATTGAACGCAATCCGGCACGCGAAGATGGGTGCAAGCACGCCATCCTACAATAGATTACCCAGCTTCAAGAAGCACATATCTTAGAGTTCTCCGCCCCACTGAGCAAGCTGATCAGCACGAAACTCGGCAGACTTATCCTCGAAAATTGCTTCTCGTAAGCTGCGGACAAGGTTTTGATAGAACGCAATGTTGTGCCAGGAGAGCAAAATCGGCCCCAACATCTCCCCCGCAACGAACAAATGTCGCAAGTATCCGCGAGAATAAGTCCGCCCCACTTCGGTCGAACCTTCAGGATCAAGAGGCATCGGGTCTCGCTTATGCTTTGCGTTTCTCAGCTTCACCGCTCCACGAGAAGTGAACGCCATCGCATTGCGCCCATTGCGAGTTGGCATTACACAATCGAACAAATCAACGCCCCGCAAAATCCCCTCAATTAAGTCGATTGGCCTGCCTACGCCCATTAAATAGCGAGGTTTTTCCTTCGGAAGCAGTAGCGTGGTGAAATCGAGTGTCCGATACATATCTTGCGGGTCTTCGCCAACGCTCAGCCCGCCAATCGCGTAACCGGGGAAATCTAACGGAAGCAGCCCCGCTGCCGACTCCTCTCGCAAATCCCGTTCGATTCCCCCTTGAACGATCCCAAATAACGCTTGATCTTCTCGTTTCTGAGCCTGTTTACATCTCGCAGCCCAGGCCGTTGTTCGCGAGACAGCCTCTTGCAATCTTTTTTTATCCACATCATGAGGCGGGCATTCATCCAGGCACATAATACAGTCAGCTCCAAGCTGCTCCTGAATTGAAATTGCTTTTTCAGGAGAAAGTTCTAGCAAACTGCCATCAATATGAGACCGAAACGAAACGTGATCGTCAGTTAACTTGGAAAGTTTCGCCAGAGAGAAAACCTGAAATCCGCCGCTGTCAGTCAGAATCGGACCATCCCAGTTCATAAACTGATGCAATCCGCCCAGCTCTTCAACAACATCCGCACCGGGACGCAACGCCAGATGGTACGTATTCGCCAGCACCATCTGCGCGCCAGCCTGTTTTAGCTGTTCCGGCAATAACCCTTTGACAGTCCCCAAGGTGCCAACCGGCATAAAGGCAGGAGTTTCGATCACTCCATGAGGCGTATGCCAACGCCCGGCTCGCGCCCCGGTTGTTTTATCAACATGCTCTAACTCAAACTTAAACTGCGACACGATTTGTTCCTGAATTACTAACGGTAACAATTTACGAACGTCTCGCAAATTTTAGAATAACAGTTTTGGATGATGGCTATTAGAATGAATCAGAAGTGCTGGGGTTAGACTGGCCTGGTAAATTTCTTAAGCTGTTGTCAGTTGTACTGTTGCGATTTGTTTTATGATCCCCTGTTGGGTGCCACGGCTCTGTGAGCCGTGCGAACTGAAATTCAAGCTTTGCTTTGGACTCATTCCATCTCTAACGCAGCACGGCTCACAGAGCCGTGGCACACGAAACAGTTGGTAGTGTCCGCTATTGTGGACCACCGCACGAAGTAGGGGCATCCATCTTCCATCGTGGTCCGCAATAGCGGACCCTACGCCAAAGCTGAATAGTTACCTCAAAATGTAGGATGGCGTGCTTGCACCCATCAAATACGCTTTCCAGTTCATTAGTCTGATGCCGGTGAATCAATGACAGAATAATAACAGATTACCTCTCCAATTTTCATTGAACGCAACTCGGCACGCGAAGATG
>JAJRTM010000300.1 GCA_024278285.1 Planctomycetota bacterium | reverse complement strand
TGCCTGGCTTGTCCAGCAGTGCGAATTACAACTGATCTTTCATCATTAAGCAGAGCCGACTTTAACGTCCTCTTCTGTTTTAATACGAAAAGTCCATCTCCACGACCGCACTGCTGGGCAAGCCAGCAGTGGCACCCGGCATCTGGGTGACGCAGTTACAGTAGGTCAAGTTGTCGAAATAAGCTACTTCGTCAGTTCATCCATGGATTGCACTGGTTTTTTGAGTAGACCGACGATGATCGCCAGCAGGATGAAGATTCCCAGCGCGAGGAAGCCTTCTGTTGAATATGGACTGCTTTTGATGCTCCATAAGCATCCAAACGCTGCCAGCGATGCTGCTGTCCCCATTAGTACATTCCAGATCACCCGCTGCATTCCTTTGGGGCGGTTTTCGCCGAGCAGGCTTTTTGAGTTCATCATAAACAGGAACGTAAAATAAGCGATTGGAAGTAGCACAAACGCGAACATGGAGGTTGGCACCGCGAGCCACAGCTTTGCATCCCCTTTCCATAAAAATGGTCCCATCGCGCCGGAAAGCCCAGCCATTAAACATCCCATGCGATGATACATCCCCCCATGAGGCAGATTGAAAATTTCACAGACTACAAATCCGTTAATCAACATCAAAATAATGATCGTCGAAACAGCCATCCCCAACACGCCAATCCCAAACACATACTGCGAAACCGTCGGTCCGGTCAGTTCTTTCAGTGAACTGGCCAAATTGAACGCATCGCGTTTGACGAGCATGGCAGCCATCCGTTTATCTGCTTTGGGCACACTGTCTCTAGCAACTTTCAGTTTGTCTTCATCAGCTTTCAACTCTGCAAAGTCGTCCTGCATTTCTTTTTCAAGACGCTTGTCGATCAGTTTCGTATAACCGCCAACCAGATTCTTGGCGGGAGCGATCAACTTGCCGTTTTCATCTTTTTCACCCAGAAAACCGCTTGCAGGGGTCGCATGAAACTGTGTCGCAGAGGCAATCACGACACAACTGGTTGCGAGCATAAATGGAATAAAAAGGCCGATTGCCAGATCGACAATCGCCAGTTCGCGATGAACTCTGTTCCAGCCTTTTCGCAGCATTGAATACGGCAGTAGGAACGTCATGTTAATACCGACTGCGGTCGCGGCTGCGGTAATCATTACTTTTTGTTGATCGGAAACAATCATGTTCGACCAGAACTCTGAAAACGCTCCGGTTGCAGCAAGTGCCTCATTAAACTTCGGGGAAGGTTTGGACATCAAACTTAAATCGGGAATGAAGCCTCCCAGTATTTCTCCCCAGGCAAGTCCGTTCCCACTGATTGACATTTTGATGACGACACCAAAAAAGCAAAGCACGACAATCCCAACGAGGATTTTTAAGAGCCCCTCAAAAATCTTGATCCCTCGCCCGCCGGCATCGTAAGACCAAATAATGATGGTCGCCAAAACCAACAGCACGACAACAATAATCAACTTGCTGGTGAAATCTCCCAGCGTCCCTTCTGGTCCGAATGTCGCAGGAAAAAGATTCTGTTGAATCGCTGCGGTCCCCAACGCAAATTGAGGCATACACCAAACCAAATTCGCCATCATTGTCGCA
This sequence comes from Planctomycetota bacterium, assembly GCA_024278285.1. Classification (GTDB taxonomy): domain Bacteria; phylum Planctomycetota; class Planctomycetia; order Planctomycetales; family Planctomycetaceae; genus Rubinisphaera. The sequence continues at coordinate 4,321 of JAJRTM010000300.1, read as the reverse complement.
ATCGCCCAGCCCCAACCTAAAACAGGGTTGATATGTTTATTGATCGCATCGAAAGGTCGCTCGCCAGTTGAAAGAGAAACGTACCCGATCGCGCTGAGCATAATAATGCCCATGATCATCGCCAGTGGTTGCAGCCACATCAAACCGAAACCAGCCAGCACTCCCAGATACAGAGACCCGGAAAGCGAACCGCCTCCCAAAGTGATCGCTCCCTGCAACCAACCGGGACCAGTCAGTCCAATATATCCCCCCAGGCGAGAGAAAAACGGTTTCGTCTGCAACTCCAGAAGATAGGCTTCTTCACTGGATATTTCTGGCTGAATATTGCTGTTTTCATTCATCGGGGGAGAGTCCATTGAGGTCGTAGAATGCCGTTTGGTTCAGTAAAGGACTCCAGCCTATCTGCCCGGCTGGGCGATGACAAGTACGCAGTAAAAAGAAACTCAAAGAAAATGCCTGTAATCAAAGCACCGAAACTCTGGTTGACAAAAAAGAATTGATCAAACAAACTCTCCCGGACTCAGCGAGATACATTTGCCATTTGTGGTTTTCCAGAACTGGATAATCGTTTGACTTGCATTACATTTCTGGTATTCATGCTACTAACGTTAAAAGTTTACGACGCTTGCGCAAGTTTTTCGAAATGAGAACAGAATATTAATGAGGTATAACAGGTTAAGTTTCGAATTCCTGTTTATCTGCTGTTGTTATTTTCACCACTAAGGCACAAAGAAGAAAGGAGAAAGAAAACAAAGTAGATGCCATGACTGAAGATTGATCCTCGACCGTTAATATCTATTCACGTTTATTCGCGGTTCGATACTTTTCAAATCATGCAAACCGATTTACGCAGTCGCGATCGGCTTGCCGTTAAACGAATCGTTCCACTAGAAACTTTCTTCTTTGTGTCTTCGTGCCTTGGTGGTAATCGTCATTTTGGCCTGCGGCTATGCCGCGCTGGGTCTTCAATGGATGCTCCCTGGCACGACTTGCATCTAATTATAAAAGAACCTCTATGAATCTTAGCTGGCGTAGTCGGGCCAAATCAGGAAAAAACGCGAGTATAGAACAGGTCAGATTTCCAGCCTGTTAGATGTGCTTTCCTGAATCATAAAACGAACAGTCCCCAAGTTGCCGTGTCTACACAAGAGAATGTTTACGTAAGAAGATTTCACGTTCTGCGGCTCCTCTTTCGAATCCCCAAATAAAAGTTTCCTACCTATTATGACGGATGAATTCACCAATCAGATTGACGCCGAGGCTCTCACGCGAGTGATGGATGCCAGGTTTTCTGATGAATCGACTCAAAATTTTCAGGTCATCGCCAGTAAGGAGTTGGCGCCGCTTTCGACGCAATTTCTGGAGATTCAAAAACAGCCCGATGTCAGTTGGCAGGTTACTTATCGGCTCATCAGAAAAATTGGTTCCGGTGGGCAGGGCGTGGTTTATCTGGCTGATCGAGTCGGTGCCCATGATGTCAGTTTTCGGCTCGCCCTCAAAATCTTCAGCCCCGATCCTTACGAATCTCGCGAATTATACGATTTAGAAATGGCTCGACTGGCTCGTGTCGGCATGAAACTGGCTCGCATTCAGCAAGATCATCTGCTTGATATCCACAACGTGATGATGTTTGATGGAATCGAAATGCTTATGATGGAGTGGGTCGAAGGTTTTGATTTGTGTCACTTGATGAAGCCCAAGCTGTTCGACCGTCTCAAAGGTGTCGTTCCTGCAAAAACATGGGAATATGTGAACGACGTTGTTGCAACACCAGAAGGCAACGGCATTCGTTTTAAGCCAGGTGTCGCGATTTCCATTCTTAGAGATTGCCTCAGTGGTGTCGCCGCATTGCACGAACAGGGAATCGTTCATGCAGACCTGAAACCTTCCAACATTATGGTGAAATTAACCGGCGATTCAAAAATCATCGATTTCGGTTCCGCGTTCGCCCTGGATGATTTACCGAACCGCCCCACCTGGACACCGCGGTATGCTGCACCAGAATTACTGCTTGGTTCGCCTCATTCGATCTCGTCTGATCTGGCAAGCCTGGGATATATTCTGTTGGAGATGTTGACCGGTGTTATTCCATTTCATGAAGTAAAAAGCATGAAAGAGCTGGTGCAGGCAAAACTCGATTTGCCTGATCGCCTGGAAGAGCATTTACCCGTCGATTTGAAGAATAACGATTCGCTGATCAAGCTTATCCGCGGACTGATCGACGCCGATCCCGCCTCTCGCTTTTCTTCCGCGACCGCAGCCGATCTGGAAGAAATTGGTGCCGCCGGCTTTCACCGGCATTTAGTTAAGGCAGACCTCTCCAGCGAATACGAACACGATCTGAAAACCTGGCTCTCCGCACTGAGAGCGTTAGATGTTTAAGACCATATTATGAAGCAATGACTGGTTCTGTTTTTCTTAATTGCATAGAAACAGTTAGGGTTTCCGTTTTCTCCAGGCAATCCCCTTTGCACATCAGCAGAATGTAAGCTGAGGGGATGAAGTAGAGTGCCAGGATGGTTGCCCCGCCCACTCCTCCTGCAATTGCAATAGAAAGAGGCTGCCAGAATCCGCCGCCGAAGATGACCAGTGGGGCAAAGCCAGCCATCGTCGTCAGCGATGTCGCGATGATGTGCCGAGAGGCTCGAACGACAACTTCTCGAACTGCAATCGGGTCGCCCTTTCGTGCAGATTCGTTTTCCCGAATGGCGGCCAGTACGACAATGGAATCGTTAATCGCGACACCGATCAAACCCATCGTCCCAATAATCGCCATGAAGCCGAATGGGAAACCAAACAACCACAACGCTCCTAATCCAAGACCGACAGATAAAAAGGCGACTACGCCAATCATCGCTGCAATGCGAAACGAGCGAAACGACAAAACAAGGGTCGCGACCATCATCACAAACAGAACACCAACATTCGCCATCAGGTTGCCGATGGCTGCGTTCCGCTCTTCGGTCTCGCCCCCAAATTCGTATTGGTAACCTGCCGGTAATACAAAATTTTCTTCCAACAGTTTTTCTTGAAAACTTCCCAGCACTTTGGCCGGCAACACTCCTGCTGTAATATAAGCCTGCACTTCGTTAAGTCGTTGCCCATTGTAATGCGGAATGGTTGCAATTTCTGGAGTCAGCTTTAACGTTGCCAGCGATTCCAAGGGAATCCCCGTATACATTCCATCGCTTTGCTGATTACTTTGAAGAGGCAAAAAATCGAGTGAAGCAATCTGCGCAGGGTTCACACGAGAGGAATTGGAAACACGAACCCGCACTGGCAACTCTTCCGTCCCTTCCAGAATGGTTCCCCCGACAGCTCCTTCCAGAGAGGCGTTTAATTGATTCGCAATCGCGGTACGATCAAGCGCCACAAGCCGGGCCTTCTCTTCATCCACTTGTATATTCAATTTGGGAAGTGTCTCGGATAAATCGGCTCGAGTGTAAATCACATCTGGCACATGACTGAGGATTGTTCTCATGCGATCCCCATATTCACGGAGAATTTCCCGATCTGGGCCGGTAATTCTTACTTCTATCGGAGCCTCAAACGGTGGTCCTTGTTCCAGTTGCCGAACCAGTACTCTTGCCCTCGGGAATGCTCTGTCCATTTCCGCCTGTAGACTTTGGATCAGTTCGCGTGTTCCCGCTTCGGTATTTAACTGCACAATTGCCTGGGCATACCGCGACGAATTTGATCGGGTCGGAATCACATTGTAATAGAAAACCGGAGCACTTTCCCCGATAAACCATTGTACTTGTTCAATTTGTTTTCGATGCAGCAATTTCTCACGCATTACCTTTGTGATAGTCAGCGTTTCCTGGAGTGATGCGTGCGCGGGCAAATCGACTTCTATTTGAAATTGATCTCGATCAGCCGGCGGAAAGAACTGCTCCTCTAAATGTCTGGCTTGAATAAATCCCGCGACCGGCAATAGCAAACCGAGAACGATACCTGATACAGGATACTTGAAAATGAAATCGAGAGAGGTGCGATATCTTTGAGTCAGCTTGGGATGCGAAAAACCATTCCGCCAGGTTTGTCGAAACAGGCTGCCTTTTGATGAAGCAGAAGTATTATCGAAAGAGGGTTTTGTGTATCGATTCAGCAGCGCCGTCATTGCAGGAACGATTGTCATCGCCAGCAGGAACGAACTGAAGATGGCGATAATCACACTGATCGCAATCGAGCCCACGAATTCCCCGGCTGAACCAGGCATCAACGCAATCGGACCAAAAGCCAAAGCTGTCGTGATGGTCGAACCAAATAATGGGACCATTAAATGACGCACGCTTCGCCCAACTGCATTAGCGTACGAAAC
>JAJRTM010000299.1 GCA_024278285.1 Planctomycetota bacterium | reverse complement strand
CCCTTCATTTTCGCGATATCAATGGCATCGAGAACCGTTGAATAATCTCGTGTTTTCGCAAATTCTTTCTGAGCCACTGCCAGCAACTCTTTTTGTGGCGTGGCTCGAGAGATAAAGTTATCCAAGAACACCAGCATCGCCGGGTGACGTGCCTGCTTGTTCAACATCGCTTTGAATGTCCCAAGCGCTTCAGCTCGAATCACTTCTCGCTCGTACGTATTGCCGTAATACCGGACAACTCCTTTGCTGACATCAATACTGAAGTGATTCCGCCAGAAATCGCTTGCTGTTTCTCGAAGTTGGTTGTTGCCATAAATCGCAAGAAACAGAACGGCATCTTTTAATTGTTGCCTCGGGATGTAGCGATTTCGCAATAACTCTGATCGTCTTCGGCGTTGCGCAGTGGTGAGTCTGTTGGCAAGTGAAAGATCTTTGGGAATGATGCCAAACTTCTGAACAATCTCCTGATTGGTCATTGTGAGGGTTTCCAATTTTGACAAATGAGCCTGCAACTTGCGCGACTCCAACTCTTCCCCTTTCATCTGTGCTTCGAACCAGTTATCCAATCCGACCTTCTCTACTTCATCGATCATTTCAGCCGTCGCACCAAAAGCAAAGCGGCTTAATACGTGATGAATCTTTTCTCGTTCACTCAACGGTTCATCAGGATCGCGTCCGATAATCGGTGTCGATTCGCGTGCTTCGCGACCAAATAATTCCTTCTTCCCATCCTCTGCCTTGGCATCTGCCTCGTCACAGAAGGCATTCGTGCAAGGGGCAAACAGAAGCAGCCCCAACAGGGCCACACAAGTCCAACGGTGCCGTGATAAGCTACGCATCATCTTTCCTCCTAACGCTTGGATTGACTTTTTACCCCACCCACCGAATGCGATCCATTTTCAACTTAGCCCCCAGGCTAATCGCGATTTAGATTCAACAGACCGTGAACAAACACCCTATCTTCTACTTCAGAGTACCAATACATTTTACATCTAAATGGTTAACTGCGACAATTATGTACAGGGAAATATTATTCTTCTTCAATCACTTCGTTTTTCGTCTCAAGTTCTAAGCTGCCATTATTTCCAGGTTGCCATTGTCTTTTTGGATTTCTCTTGCAGTTGGCTTGCGGACAGATAAAGGGAACCTCAATTGATTCAACAAATACTCACAGACAGGGCCAGGCATTCCTGCCTAAAATAGAGCATACTCAAACGAGACAGACAGGAATGTCTGTGCTTCTTTTGAATGAATTGAGATCATCTGCTCTTTCCACACCGTATAATATAATCGATTACGGATCCATTTTCCACAATATGATCTAATTTTATCCAATTATCCCATATTTATTAGATGCGTATAATCCCTTCTTGCTTCACAACTAATTCAAGAGAAATAAACAGATGAGATTATTTGAGGGAACCCCGTTTGATCGTCCACTTCGCTGCGAGTTTTGTGGCGAACTGGATGAACAATGTACTTGCGAGCCAGAGACGCCACGGCTAACGGAACCGGAAAAGCAGACAGCTTCCCTTTCAATCGAAAAACGAAAAAAAGGAAAGCTGGTGACGGTTATTCGCGGGCTGGCTGCTACCGAAAATGATTTGCCCGCATTATTGCTGAAATTGAAAACAGCTTGCGGAGCCGGGGGAACGCTCAAAGATGATTTTCTCGAAGTACAGGGAAGCCATCTTGATCGTGTGAAAGAATCACTGGAGAAAATTGGCTATCGTATTTCGAAAAGAGGTTCTTCGCAGAACTTAATGGCTAAAAGAAAAAGAGCCACGGATGTGCACGGATTAAACACAGATCAATAAAAATGCCACTCAAATAACAATGACATTATTTATGCCAAATGATAACTATTCAAGCCTTTCAAATAACAATCTGATCCGAGCCATCTCCTCTGAATTGTTACGTCAAATGAATCAATAAGAACTCTTTTTTGTGCCTTGCGTAAATTTTCAAGCTGCCGTTTTTGCTACGACTGTCAAAACAAGCGTTTCTAGCAATGCCATCAGGAAGAAAAGGTCATATTCTGTCGTTTTGCTTCTGTAGAAGAATTTATCCGTGAAAATCTGTGCTCATCCGTGGCTTTTTACAAATCTTCAGCCATTAAAATAGAGGAAGACCCCGAAAAGATAACGTGGCGACTCAGTTGGTAGGGTCCGCTATTGCGGACCATCGCATGAAATAGGAGAATCCACTTCCCATCGTGGTCCGCAATAGCGGACCCTACGGCAAGGTTGAACCGTTCTCTTTATTCCTCCAGAATCATCAATTCAACTTTGCGAAAATCAATCGGATGAGATTCTGATTGCAGGGAAATGGTTCCTTTGGAAAGCATGACGCCGCCATTTTTCGTGATCAATTCCCGGGCATGTTCATCACGAGGATCGAGTTGTGATTGCGTATACTCGAGTACCACTTTGCCATCAATAATATGTTTGATGATGCCGTTTCCATGTACTTCCATTTCCACGGTCACCCATTGTTCGCCATGATACGTTTTTGAAGAAGAGCTGGTACAGTGTGGCTTAAAGAGCTTTCCTTTGAGCACGACATTCGTGCCCGGCGTGCAGAGATTCATTGTTGTTCGTTTTTTCTTACCGTCTCCTCCTAGAAGTTGTGCTTCAATGGAAACAGGAAAGTCCTGGTCAATCGCCATCGTTTCAGGAGCCTCTCCGTGTAGCATCGCTCCGCTGTTGCGGTAGGCCCACCCAGGCCCTTCTACCGCCTGCTCGCCGACAAATCGGTATTCAAGACGAAGCCGATAATTAGAGAACTGATCTTTATAAAACAGATGCCCAAATCGCCGGTCGAATTTATCGTATTTGTCGTAGCGAACTTTCAGCAAACCATCTTCCACACGAAAGGTATTGCCAAAGTTTTCTCCCAGTTCGTAGCCTTTAATTTTCGGTGTCCAACCATCCAGATTTTTTCCGTTAAATAACGGTATCCACTTTCCTTGATCTTCTGCATCTGCAACAGAAAACGAACAGGCCAAAGCTAATAGAAATAGTGGGAGAAACTTGAAACCTCTGGTTGGAAATAATGTCATCGCAAACCTCTCATAGATGTTGATAATCAGTCGTAAGGGGTCGAGCATTTGAAAACCAATTCGAATGAATCGACGGACTGCATTGTTGTCAGAAACAGGCGTTTTAAGCAAGCCAACAGGCTTTTTGAATGTGAATGTTACATTTTTGCTTCACTTTAGTCTCTATTTTGAGCATTTGGGAATCAATCTTGAGGTGGTTTTCCAGAGTCGATAAGCTTCTCAACAAGTAGTACAAGCCTTCCTTTCCCTACTTTCGCCCTACATTACTAACATTAAAAGTTTGCGAACGACTCGCAAATTTTTAGAAAAACAGTTTTTGGCTACGGCTGTCAGAATGAACCAGCCGTGCTGGGAGATAACGAGTCTTATTTCGAGGCTCCTCCTAAATAGATTCCGTATCATCCGAGAGGATTCTCTCCATGACAAAATATTATCTTTCTGGATTAGCAGTTATTTTGTTTGGTTTTTTAACCTGCCAGAGTAATATTTCTGCTCAGGATTATCGAATATACACTCATATAATTGATCATCGAAATATTGATACCAACGGGAAACCGAAGGTCGTTGCGCGCAGCTTGACGATCTGGCATGCTGGCAAAGTGTACGATTATATGGTCAATGTCGATGAGCTTGTTATTTACGATCCCATCCAGCGGCGTTTCACCATTATCAGCAGTCAGCACAACATGGCTTGCACTCTTGATTTCAGTGAATTGAAACAACACCAGAAAGTGGCCCGAAACCAGGCAAAAGAATATCTGGAAGAGCTGAGTGAATCCGATGCAACGCAACAGGCCGAGTTGATTGCGTTTCAGTTGGACCCTCAATTCAAAATTGAATTTACTCCCGGCGAAAATCGTCTCGCTTGCAAAAGTCCTCAACTTTCCTACGTGGCTGAAACAATTCCTGCCCCCAACGAAGATATCGCCAAGGCGTTTCGACAATATGCAGATTGGTCTTCCCAGTTGAATTTCGTTTTGCATGGCAAGTCGCTGATGCCTGCTTCTCGGTTACGGCTCAACGAAGAACTGGAAAAACATAATCTG
>JAJRTM010000298.1 GCA_024278285.1 Planctomycetota bacterium | reverse complement strand
GACATGGAGTCAATCCAAAGGTGGGTTAATCAATACGATTAAGTGCAGGTACAGCAAACAGAGGCCGCCAAAAAACACCCTGCTCTCAGCGATTCATTCAAACAAACTGAAGTCAATTTGAGAAGCAGATTGGGATGAAATCCCTAAACTTATCCTCACTATACATTAGCAGTTGCTGGATGAAAGTATAAGACTGTAGAATGGAAGAAAAATCAAGGAAATAATGCAACACTTTAGAGAATTTCTACCATTGGGGGATCCCGACTTACCAGGCCAACCCTTGCACTTCAGCAGATGTAGAGTCCGCTATTGCGGACCACGCCAGGAATTTTATGCCTCTGTTTCATGCGATGGTCTGCAATAGCGGACCCTACGGTCTAAAATACGAATCCCAGCAACTCTTATTGCAAGTCGCTGAATTGTTTCAAAAAAATTCAAAAAAAAACGCCGGCATACTAGCCGGCGTTTTCTGGACTCTACGGGTGAATCGTATAGCAATTCAAGCTTTAACTTCTTCAGTAATTTTCTTCTTACGTCGGCGGGCAACAACCCCAAATCCACCAAACATAGACGCCCCAAGCAGAGCCAGTGAAGTTGGTTCAGGAACCGCAGAGATTGAAGCAGAGCTGCTGCTGAATCTAGCAAAATTTCCACCAAAACCATCTGGGACCAACGAAGTAGCTCTAAAATTGAGAGTAATTCTGTCAACGGCAGAAGCAAGTGCACCATTGCCAAACGCTGTACCCGGTACCCCCATTGGCCCTGTTCCGCTAATAGAAAACTGTGTTGTTGCTGACCCCGCAACACCTTCGTAAATCACATCAAGAGCAAATGTACCATCAACCACGTCAAAAAGATCTAATACCAGCGGGCTACCAGGAAAGCTACCAGCTGAGTGCAAATCTATTGGAGAAGTGAAATCATATACCATTGACAGTTGGGTAGAACCAAATGTATTCCCAAATGTAGCTGTAAATACATTAGCCCCGGAAGATACCCCACTTCCAAAACTTACGTTTGCCAACGTAATACTACGTGTTCCCAAAGCGACAGCGTCTGGTCCGTCAGAGCCTACGCCATTAATGGATACCGCAGAGGAAAAATCATCAATAACCAAACTCGCCGAAGCTGAGCTGCACAGCATTAGTGCAATTGCAGTAGAATAAACGAAACACCTCATTTGTAGTCCCCTTTTTAAGTTTGTGTCTCTTCCAAGAGATGAACAACACTGTTCCCTCTGTTACCCGTAATCCTATAAATACCAACTCTGTGTCAGAAATGCAACCGTCCAGTAACAAACTTTAATCATTTTCCCCATTTTAACAAATTCGCAGGGATGGTGAAAAAAGAAGAATGACGGCACCCACCTTGTGGTGCCCTCCTATTTTGTAATGTCTCGTACGGTTGTTAACTGGACATTGCACTTACAAGACTGGATTGTACAGATGCTGGTCAGTGGTATGCAACCGTCATAGGTGTTAAAATGGGAGTTTTTCAATAAAACTGATCTTCCTGTAATATCTCTACAAAAACAGCTCTTCAATAACCGCACCTTCAGTTAGCAGGCGGCGACCATCGGGCAGTAAGTCTGATTCATTGACGTCAATGCCCATAAGCTTATATAAAGTTTGAGCCAAATCTTCGGGTGTAATGGGGCGTTCTTTTACTGTTCCGCCCTCTTGGTCAGTCTTTCCAATAACACGACCACTTTCGGTTCCACCTCCAGCAATCAATAGGGACATCGCGCCCGTGCAATGATCCCGTCCTGCACGCTGAGGCACGATGAATGGTGTTCTGCCGAATTCGGTATTAACGAGTACTGCTATTTTTTTATCAAGCCCTCGATCTCGAAGATCATTGATTAAAGCAGCGATTGCCTGATCAACCGGTGGCAGTTTTTTCTTAATATTCGATTCAATATTCGTGTGCATGTCCCAGCCGGTCAGTTCGACAAAAACAAACCGTGTGCCACGTTCTGCAAGACGCCTTGCGAGCAGTAAGTAGTCACCTTCATCAGTCGTGCCATAAGTTTGTCTTAGCTTATTCGGCTCGTTGGACAAATCGACGATGCTTTGCATTTCATCAGATTCAAGAATTGACCAGGCTCTGCGGTACGCTTCATTTCGTTGTTGAAGAGTAGATGAAAGAAGTCCTTTTTGAGACAATTTGTTACCAAGCCTGGCGAGCAGTTTTCGATCATGACTAACCTGATCTGTAATGGCCTCTGTTTTTTTCCTGAAGATGTCAGCTTCAAGAAGGTTGAATGCGCTGCATGTCGATCCAAGGAAACCTGCATCAGACCTTGTTGACGGGATTGCAGTGTAGACGGGGGGGATTTTCCAGCCATTTTGATGAGCCAGTACCGCACCAAACGAAGGAGTCTCTGCTCCCGCATCCTGCCTTCCACTCCGCATGCAATACTCTGCGATCACGTGGTTTGTATGTGAATGTGTCACGCTACGCAGCAGGCTGAACCGCTCTGCATTTTTTGCCAGATTCGGAAGCAGTTCAGAAAAAGAGATTCCGGGGATGGCTGTTGAAATCGGTTTAAAGATTCGATACTTGGAATTCGGCTTCGGATCAAACGAGTCTACCTGACTGAGCCCTCCTTTGAGATAGACACAAATGACAGATTGTTCGAGTTCCGCTTTTCTGGGAATCTCAGAACAATACGCACGCAGAGAATGTGTTGCAGCCAGTGAAGAAACCCCCGCCTGCAGGAATCTTCGCCGACCAATAGTCACCCTGTTTTCCATAGCACGCATCATTTCTTTTCTCCTTGTTTCTCCAGCCAATACATTTCACTTCAGTAATTGAACTGAGCTTCTTCCGTATTCAATAATACCCAGAGAATTTCATTCCATGCCGCTTGTTGGTCGCCATGGCTTTCCACAAATTCTACCAGAAACTCATGATTTTGAGGTTCCAGTTTTCGCCCCATCGCGAGCAAGCTCATTCGATTAATTTTTGTATTGGAATCTAATTTGCCCGATGCACCAATCCACTGGCTATTACCTGTAATCAGCGCAAGTCTGCGGTTATCGGTCAATGAATTTATTGCGGCGTTAAGAGGTATATCTTTTTGATTCTTCAGACTACTTTTCAGGAGCTGTCTCATCAATTTGCCAACTGGCGTTGACGGTTTGAGGCGCACAAAAGCATCGTAAGCAGATTTTGCTTGAGGGTTACAGTCTTTTCCGAAATGCAATTTTATTCCAGCGATTGCTTCAATCAAATGAAATCGCTCTGCTGCTTGGAGTGGGCGTATTGAACGGGCGCCGCGTGGGTCTTCAAAATCAATTGTTGAGCGGCGATAGGCTGATGAAAGAACGATCTGACGAACCAGATGCTTCAGCGACCAATTGTGGTTGATAAAGTCAGCAACCAGCCAATCCAGCAGGAAGGGATCGCTGGGCGGGTTCGCTGGCGAAAGGTTATCAACGGGAGAAACAAGCCCTTCCCCCATAATTTCTGCCCAGACTCGATTCACAAAATTGCGAGCCAGGAATTGATTTGGGTCTTTATGAATTAACCACTCAATCAATTCTTTACGGGGGTCATCTTCAACACCATTTTGAAAAGCTGGGCCTGCTGGAACTGCGGGGATTATTTCTGTGGAACGGTCAGCTGAGTGGGAGAGGAAAATTTCCCGAGGCTGCTGCTCTCTGCCCCCCACTCCTGCTTTCCTTAATACCGCATGGTGAAGAGCATGCACGCCAGAAAAACGATCTTGTCCCGCACCAAGTGTGTGAACATAGGCTGCATCTATTGTTGCAGCAACAATGAATGCCAGAACCGCAACAGTTCCCCAACCGACTGCTCTGGCGACCATTTTTCGAGACCGAAAAAGAAGGATTGCAATCACAAGGCACGCAACAATTGCAATACCTCCAAGCGAAACAATCTTCAATTGGCTATCTGTCCAGGGGCATAAGGAATCGACAAAATAGACGCCGAATCCTCGAGCAGTGAATGTCATTTTCTCGTTGATCAAATGTAGATAATTGATTCCACAAAACACGACGAAACCGAGTACAACAACGCCCATTCCAAACAGTAAATAACTGATCGTCGGGAATGATTTCCTCAGCTTCAAACTAATTCCCAGAAGCATCAAAAGAGCGAATGCAATTCCCCCTGCCAGGTAACTTAAAACCTGTCGCTTATTATGACGAGTGAGAGGCTGCTCCTGATAAACGACTCGATTAAAAACAGCCGCGAACGCATCGTAATCATTCTGTGTCCAGCGTTCCGACGGGTGGTCATGGCAACGCGCACATTCCAGATCAAGCCCCAAAAATTGCTGAGCGATAAACTCGTTTCGTCTGCCTAAAGTTGTTTTCCAGAACAGATCATTACTCGCCTCATCAGCAAACAGTTTGGAGCTGAATTTTTCTTTGAGCGTCTCGCACAATTCCTCGTAAAAATCGCTGTACTGCTGAGTGGAGCGGTTGCCTCGACTTGTCGCCGCAAGCTGATTGCGAACGATCTCGTGATAGGGTGCATCCTGAGCAACACGCTGACGGGTCCAATCATACCAGGCAAATGCCAAAGGCTCGTTGCGAACCTTCATCGCAAACGCCGCCGGACTCAAATTGCGTTCATCGCAACCGGATAACTCTGCGATCCAGCGTCCCCACTTACGAGAAAACGGATCGCTGTTGATGAGTTGATCAACATGATCTGCGTACTCCGTTTGCGACCATTCAGCAGGGCAAGCATCATAATCCTGTAGCGTGGGAGGATGTCCTGTCAGGTCAAAAGCAACTCGACGAAGAAGGGTTTTTGATGCCGCTTGAGTTGAAGGGACAACGTTGAGTGCCTGCAATGACCGACCAACATAATGATCAATTTCATTCTGTTTCCGAAGCGATCGGCTTGTTGAAGAATCTTCCTGAACCGGAACAACAATCATTCCGTAAGCAGTAACACCTCGGTACGAAACGGAAAAACCAGTGGATCCAGGTGAGAGAGCCGAGACTTGGCCGGAAGGCTCGATCTGCGCGATCGAGGGGTTTTTGAGATGAATAACAACCAGATTAGTGATACTCTGCCGGGATCCATCTTCATGCAATGCGACTAGAGTAATGCTGGCTTCGCCGTTTTTGCACTCTACAAAAGCAGGCTCAATAATCAGGCGTTGAGGAGGAAGGCTTTCCCCTCGCAGGTTTCCCTGCTCAAACCATCTTTGGAGTAATTGCGTCTCATACGGCCCGAGAGCAACCCGCTCTCCCTCTTCATGCTCCTCCAGCATTGTCAAAAACGACAAACTCTTATTCGCGGTGTTCGTCTGGCAGTATTTCAGAACCTCTTCATAATCAGAATTTGTCTTCAAGCCATTCCGACTCAGACGAAATTCACCCTTTCCTTCAATTCCACCATGACAACGAAAAGCAGCACAGCCAAGCCGCTGCATCAACGGACGAACGTGATCAACAAACGTAACCTTCTGCGATTCTAAACGAGGAGGTTCTTCTGCAAATACCTGTAGCGACAGGCAAAAGAAGACGAATAGAGAAGCGTTAAACCTTGTCATTATTTTGACCAACGGTTTACTAAGGATTCAAAGCAAGAATCTGCTGATAGCTTTCCAGAAGTTTTTCCCCAGCGACCTGCCAGGTGAATTCACGTTCTACGAGCGCGGGGCCGTTTGCTGAAAGTTTGCGATGCAGCTTATCGTCATGAAGAACTTTTTCCAAAGTGTTGGCAATATCAACAGGATCTAACAGGCATTTTAATCCCGCATTTGCAGAAACAATGTCTTGCCAGATATTGACATGTTCGCTCAAGACAACCGGCAAGCCGACCCGTAAAGCTTCCACAACCGTGATGGCGAAATTCTCCTGATAGGAAGGCAACACAAACAGATCTGCTAGAGAGAGCATGCCCCACTTTTGAGTTTCATAAACCGGCCCGGTAAACGTAATCTGTTCTTCCAGTTGATGCTCTTTGACCATTCGCTCAATCTTGCCACGGTAGCCATCATCGATGGGGCCAGCTAGAACCAGATGGGCAGCAGGCATTTTTTGCAAAAGAATTGCCATTGCAGGGATGAGAAGATCAAGCCCTTTCTTCGGATGGAGCCGCCCAAAAAACAAGACCAGCTTCTTATCCTTGAAAGCAGGATACTTTTCCAGGAGTTCAGCTTTGGCTTCAGTGATGCCTTCATTGGGAAGTTCGTCTGCCCCAAGTGGTACGACATACCCGGCTGGCAATCCAGAGCAGCTTGAATCGGCGAGTGCCTGTTCTTCTTCGTGTGTGTAGATCATTCCGCTAGCATGACGAAGCTGAGGAAATTCGATCAATTGACCATACAACTTTTTCTTCCACGATTTCCGAGAAAGCGAATTCGGATCGAGCATTCCATGCGTGCTGACAACAAACGGCACATTCTTTTTACGGCAGGCACGACTTGCCGCAATGTTCAGATAGCTCCACAAATTATGCACATGCACCAGATCGAATTCACTCACTCTGGTTTCAAGCAGCGATTTCAATTTGCGAGAGTAGCCAAACACGTTTCTT
>JAJRTM010000297.1 GCA_024278285.1 Planctomycetota bacterium | reverse complement strand
ATTAAAACATCGGTCATCGCTCACTACCCGGACGACCTTTTTGATGAAGAATAGCTGGGCGATGACAAAGGATGTGTGGCTAATTTCAACGATCAGTTGAACTCAGCGAGATCAAAAGAGATACTCTATTTCGTGAAGTGAATCTGGTGATGCTTGGCGCGTACGCTGGAAACTTCCGTCATTCTCTTTATCGCGGTTCGCTTTGAAAGAACGAAATATGCCAGACCAGCTTTCCTCTGAGCAGATCGAAGAAATAAGCCAGGCTCTTATCCAAAGCAATAAGATCGCTGCGATAAAAAACTACCGCGATGCAGCGGAACAGAATCCCCAGCACGGCTGGTTCATTCTGATAGGCGTAACCAAACTGATATTTTTCTATCATTTGCGAGTCATTCGCAAACCTTTACCGTTAGTAATACAAAAGTTTGCTCATCTCAATAAAGTCAGTGGATGTGCAGGGATGATTTTGCTGGCTCTGATGACGTCTTTGGGACTGCCTGGAATCTCCCTCACGGTAAATTCTGCCGTTGCAGACACGCCGACAAAAACAGAAAAACAAGAAATAAAACCGCTTGGATATGACACCATCGATAAGTACAAAAAAATGCAACTCTCAGACTGGCAACTGATTGTTCATCAAGATTTGATTGACCAGGAACCAAAACTCTGGGGGCAGGTGAGGCAGGAATTAAAACATCAGTTCTATCAAATTCAAAGACGAGTTCCCGCTAATGCAGTGAAAAAAATGAAGCTTGTGCCTATCTGGGTAGAGCTTTCCGAACGGCATCATCCCGGTTTGGTTTATCACCCAAATCCCAGTTGGTTGAAAAATCATGCGATGAATCCGGATAAGGCCCGTTGTGTCGAAATTTCGAATGCCCATAACTTTGTGAATTGGTCGATTGCTCAACCCTATTGCATTCTGCACGAAATGGCCCACGCCTGGCATCATCAACAATTGCCGGAGGGGTTT
Source organism: Planctomycetota bacterium (assembly GCA_024278285.1). Classification (GTDB taxonomy): domain Bacteria; phylum Planctomycetota; class Planctomycetia; order Planctomycetales; family Planctomycetaceae; genus Rubinisphaera. Next base: position 3,747 of record JAJRTM010000297.1, on the reverse strand, counting down.
GGCAATAAGGAAATCTCGCTGACTCTCCAACGTGCGAAACAAAAAATATTGTACGGCCCCGTTTTACACATCAACGAAAAATCCCGACAGGCTTACGCCGGAACGAATCCAATGGAGTATTTCGCAGAATCGAGCGAAGCGTTTTTTGGTACCAACGATTTTTATCCCTTTGTACGATCTGAATTAAAAGAGTACGACCCGGAAATGTACGATCTGGTTGGACGTGTCTGGGGCGTTAAGAAATAACACCCTGCAATTTATTGATCGAGCGAATTCAAGACGGGGCCAATCTTTGTTGCCAATTCGCAGCTATAAAGTTTCGCGGCTTGTTCATCCATGTGCAGGCCATCGAAAAACATTGGTAACGTAATCCCCTCAACCGTCCTGCAATCAACCAGAACGGCGGAACTGTTTTCGACGACCTCCAGAAACTCCGCATCAAATTCGTACGCTTCGGGGACGGGCATCGCAGCGAGAATGATTTTCGTTCCTTGCGCATCAGCGATCGCGATTAGTTTTTGCAGTTTTTCGAAGCTGAGCGGCTTCTTTTTCTTCTCTTTCTTCTTGCTTTTATTTCTGCGACTATTCAACTCATCCATGCCGGCTCGATAATCGGGAATCAGTTTGTCAAGTACCCGTTTTTGAATACGATCCCGGTTCCCGAACGCAGCCGAGTATTTGCAGAAAACAAAGTAAACGCGATCTTCAAACGTCTTCAAATCGTACTTGCAAAGATCGGGCCAATCTGACCACGTGCAGTAATACTGGGCGAGTCGATCCGGATGACGCGAAGGAGCATCACGCAGGTGAACTCCCTCAAAACCAACAATCAACACGTCCGGCTTAATTCCCGACTTTGCAAAATAAGTACGGTAAGCATAAAACCAGTCTGCCAAATCTGTATTGTCGGGATTCATTTTGACCGACTGAACTGTCAGTCCGACTTCCTCTTTCACCGTTTCCGCAAAAGCATGTTGATCAACACCATGCCGAGTGAGCGAGTTACCCAGAAAGAGAATCCGTGTTCCATTTCCAGGATCAAAATCAGCCATCTTCTGAGCAATTTCCGGGAATGAACGCAGATGGGCGATATCTTTAGAAAGAGATTCGCCGCCGATACGTATCGATAACTCCAGTAGCAGAAACAGACTCGCCACCATGAAAACGGCATACCGTTCCGTCCCGCGTTTTTTTTCGGAGGTCTCCGACTTCAAAGTATTGTTAGTTTCGGTACTCATGAACTCAATCTATCATCGTAAGCCTGACATCGTATCGCTGTGTGCCACGGCTCACAGAGCCGTGCGAACGGGATTTCAAGCTATCCTTTTGTGAGAAAAAAGTAACTATTCAGTGATGGGTGGCTGGGGACAAATTGTCGGAAATAACGTGAATAATTGACGTACGGCTAGCGACAATTTGCCCCCAGATGCAATTAGGTTTCCAATTCTGGGGGCAGATTGTGCAAAAGTTTTCGAACATTCACACTTTTTAAATAACAATCTGTCCCCAGCCACCCTCTCGCTGAATAGTTACGAAAAAAGTAACTCCAGCGCAACACGGCTCACAGAGCCGTGGCACACGAAACTATTATTCTTCGAAACAGTTGCTCAGAAAGCAGGTCAAACTACGAATCATCAAAATTGGAAATAAATAAACGTTCCAGCTACCGGGGGCGGGAAGCAGAAACACATCATCATCGCATACGAATAAACAAGTCCACGCCAACTCCAGTGAACGTCGAAAAGCGAAAAATGTTTCCCGCGAAATTCGAGCCAGCCTTCAAATACGAGTAATGGTCCTGCATAGAAAACGAGCATGCCGAGCATTGTTGAAACCAACGGCGTGAATGTGAAATCGGTTGTCATCAATTGCAGCATACCCCACGCCTGCGTAATCGTTTCTGCGCGAAACAGTAACCAACTGATGCAAATTAAATGAAACATCCAAACCACTTGTATGAAACGGGACGTACCAGAGGGAGCCGCGATTTTTTCATTTGCAGCTAATCGTTTCAAGCGTCGTTCATCGAAAAGACGGTACAGGCAAAGAATGATTCCATGAAACGCACCCCAGGCAACGAAGGTCCAATTCGCACCGTGCCATAATCCGCCCAGCAGCATTGTCAACATTAAATTGCGATATGTATTTAATCGACCGTGGCGGTTGCCGCCCAGTGGGACGTACAAATAATCACGCAGCCATTGTGAAAGTGAAATGTGCCAGCGTCTCCAGAAATCGGACGGATTGATGGCAAAATAAGGCCTGCGGAAATTCATCATCAAATCGAAGCCAAGCCATTTCGAGATCCCACGTGCAATGGAAGAGTAACCGGAGAAATCGCCGTAAATCTGAAACGCAAACGCATACACACCAACCAACACTTCGAGCCCGCTGAGCTGTTCAAGAGGTGTATCAAAAATCGAATTGACAAGGACCGCCATGTTATCTGCCACGACAATCTTCTTGAATAATCCCATCACAACCAGAAACAAACCTTCCTGAAAATACTCCGGCTTCCAAACTCGGTTGGATGTCACCTGCGGCAAAAAATGAGCCGCCCGTTCAATCGGTCCTGCGACCAGTTGCGGGAAGAAGGAGACGTAAACCGCAAAATCAAGCAGGTTACGAGACGGTTTGCAGTCGCCCCGATAAACATCGATCGTGTAGCTCATTGTCTGGAATGTATAAAAGGAAATCCCGACCGGCAAAATCACCTTGAACGTCGGCAACATCGCAGGAATGCCAATCGTGGTAAAAAGCGTCACCAGTTCGTGAGCAAAGAAACCGTAATACTTGAAGAAGCCGAGCATTCCCAGGTTTGTTACCATCGAAATGGTTAGCAACATCCGTCGTTTTTTTTGTGAATCGCTCGCAACAATTTTATTCGCCACGACATAATCGACAAGCGTAGAAAGCACGATCAAACTTAAAAATCGCCAATCCCAGCAACCATAAAAGAAATAACTCGCGATAAGCAAAAGCACATTCTGCGCACGATGTTTGAAGCGGTGATACAACAGCATCACTACGACAAAAAAGAGCCAGAAAGCAAAACTGTTGAACAGCATCAGAAATTACGTTTATTGAAAGAGTGAGCGTTGCAGAGGTCACATCGCCATTTGTTTCGGATTTTGTATACTTGTGGGTGAAGGCGTACCGGTCCCCCATCGACACCATTAGCTTACGTTGTTTTTTTGCCTCATGGAGTCACAATCACTTTTTTCGACACGGCTAACAAAGAGTGGATTACGGATTGTATCAATTTTGCTACAGATGCGGCCCCGGCAGGAGAACCAGAAGCAAACATGTTACGTTACCTGTATGATTTCCCATTCAAGCAATACAGTTTTGTTTCGGATTTAGAGATTCGGATTTCGCTATTAACATTGATGATCGCAACACAGGAATTCACTTATGTCGTTGATGCAGGAAACATTGGATGAAATTCAGGATCGTTTAATCGCGAGGGAATCGCTGATTGTCCTTCAAAGCGATGATGAACCCCGCTGGGTAGAGGCGATTGAAAAACTCGCGGAGAAAATGAATCTGAAGCTGGCAAGCTGGTCGCTGAGTACAGGCTTGATCCCTGCTGATTTGGCGTTATCTGTCGAGGGAGAAAATCATTTGATCGATACGGCTGCCCGCTTTCTGGAGGCGATCACTCAAAGTACAGGCGGGCATTTATTTCTAGCCAAAGATATCGAACATTTTCTGGAGCAGCCGGAAGTGATTCGTCGGTTGCAGGAT
>JAJRTM010000296.1 GCA_024278285.1 Planctomycetota bacterium | reverse complement strand
CGAACAAAGATATTGGTGATCGTGTTTTCCCACATTTTATTGCCAAGTATCTTCCGCCCGGAGTGACCGGACTTTTAATCGCAGCTATTTTTGCAGCGGCAATGAGTACGGTTTCCACTTCCTTAAATTCCTCAGCAACATTGGTGATGAGCGATTTCTATCAACGTTTTTTTCGGCCCGATGCGACCGATCATCAACTGATGTTCGTGCTTCATCTTTCGACGGTCGTCTGGGGAATCTTTGGCACCGCGATGGCGTTATCGTTAGTCAGCCTGACAGACAGCGTTTTAGATATCTGGTGGACTCTTTCCAGCATTTTAGGTGGTGGAATTGTCGGATTATTTTTACTCGGCATCATCAGCCGGCAGGCTGGCAACGCGGCTGCGGTAACGGGAGTTTTAGCCGGTTCGTTAGTTTTAATTTGGATGGTCGTTTCAACTTCAGACATTTGGCCCGAATCGCTGGCACATCTGCAAAGTCCGTTTCACAAGTTCATGACGATTGTGGTCGGAACATTAACAATTTTACTGGTCGGTATCGCAGCCTCTGCCATCTGGAAACGTCCCCCGCAAGAGAAGTAGGATGGTGTGCTTGCACCCATCTTCGCGTGCCAGGGTGCTTTCAATGATGTATCAAATTGGAATGGTTATGAATACAGCAATCATTTCTCAAAATGGAGACCGTATTTGATGGGTGCAAACGCGATGTTGTTTATACATAAGTGCCATCTGAAAAAATTACTGGCGTTTTTCATCGATTTCTGACAAGAATGGATAGCCCAGAGGACTTGTCCTCTGGGTTGCGAAGCAACACGAAGCTTGTCAAGTGCGTTGTTTGAAAGCAACGGCACCATTGAACATACAAGCTCCAATTGAAAGTCAATAAAGAAATCAACCACATTGACAGGCTTCTTGTTGCTTCGCAACTCAGACGCTTCGCGTCTGAGCCATCCATTCACGGTAATACTTATGTATAAACGACAGCGTGCTTGCACCCATCTTCGCGTGCCGAGTTGCGTTCAATGAAAAAGAGAGAGTCAATCTGTTATAATTGTGCCATTGATTTACCGGCATGGGACAAATGAACTGGAAACCGTATTTGACCGGTGCAAGCACGCCATCCTACAGTTTGAGATGAAGTTTCCAAAAGAAATATTCGTGTCAATTGGTGCCTATTCGTGGTTCAAATCCCTGTTTGGTTCCGGCTATGCCGGGTTAGGGTCTCTATTAAATATTTCAGTGAAAAACCATGAGCGAACGAGTTGTATTAGCAATGAGTGGCGGCGTAGACAGCTCTGCGGCTGCGTACCTGCTTCGTGAACAAGGCTACGAAATTATCGGTTTGTTTATGCGTTCCGGTGCAACAGATGAAACGTGCCAGCTTGATGACCCGAATGCGCTTCCCGTGATCAATGTGAAAGCACACAAGCAAGGTTGCTGTAGTGCTTCCGATGCAGCCGATGCACGCAAGGTGGCGGATGAATTGGATATCCCGTTTCACGCTCTTAATTTTGAAGGTGCCTTTGGACGCATCAAAGATTATTTTGCCGATGAATACCTGGCAGGCAGAACGCCCAATCCCTGTGTGCAATGCAACAACTGGTTGAAGTTTGGCAAGCTCTGGGAGTTCGCCAAACAAGTCGGGGCAAGCAAAATCGCTTCTGGGCATTACGCACAAATCACTTCAGAAAATAAGAATGAATATTCCCTTCAACGCGGAATTGATCCTGCCAAAGATCAATCGTATGTGCTGTTCGGAATCGCCCCGGCACTGCTGGAACATATTTTGTTCCCGGTAGGTGGATACAAAAAAACAGAAATCCGCCAACTGGCCAATCAAACCAATTTACAAACCGCGAATAAAAAAGACAGCCAGGAAATCTGCTTCATCCCGGATAACGATTACGCCGGCTTCGTGAATCGATATCGAGGAAAACAGGAAACAGAAGGGCTGTTTGTCGATACCGCAGGCAACATACTGGGCGAACATCCCGGTTACGAACATTTTACGATCGGGCAACGACGCGGATTAGGGATCGCGTTTGGCGAACCACGTTTCGTTCTTGAAATTCGTCCCCAAACCAAACAGGTTGTCCTGGGAACTTATGAACAATTAGGACGAACAGGTTTAACCGCAAACGGTGCAAACTGGTTATGCGAAGTGCAACCAAAATTTCGATGCCAGGCACAAATAAGATATCAGGCAACGCCCGCAGCGTGTGAAGTCGAACTGCTTGAAGAGAATCAATTCCAGATTCATTTTGATGAGCCACAATTCGGCGTCGCTCCCGGTCAGGCAGTTGTCTGTTACGATAACAATCGAGTGCTGGGAGGCGGATGGATTCAAAGCAGTTTTCAGTAAGAATGTCTGTAATCGGCAGGTTACCCTTGAATATCTTCAACAGACACACCAATTTGAAAATCAGGTTATCTATCCCTGAACACCTCTTTGCAGTAAGATCAGAGGCAATATCTCCCGAAAAAGCAGAGAAATTGGCGTGACTTAGGGAATTCCCGCAAAAAACAGGCGGGATGTCTTGAAAATAGTCCCTCAATTCCGTTAGCTGGAACGCGCAGTAAGAGGTCAGTTCGCTGACTTACCAGAATTCCATATTCACACACAGACAGTAACCTACAAGCAAAACGATGACAGAACGAATCGCGATTACTGGTTTAGGAATGATTTCAGCCTGCGGGATAGGTGCAGACGCCTTCCTGGAAAACATCTTGCAGGGGCGGTCAGGGATTGGCCCAATCGATCTGTTCCCCGGCGTCGCACCTCCCGGTCGCATCGGAGGGCAATGCAGAGATTTTAACGATTCCACCATTAAGAAAAAGTACCTCAGACCGCAACGCAAAAGCATTAAAGTGATGTGCAGAGACATACAACTTGGTGTTGCCTCTGCCAACATTGCGATGGAGCATTCCGGGTTAGAGTTAAACGAAGAGCAGCGATCCCGGCTTGGTGTTGAATTTGGTGCCGACTTAATGTTGAGCCCTCCCGACGTCATCGCCAAGGCAACTTTCGAATCTCGAAATGAACAGGGAATGCCAACCGATACAATTTGGGGAGACAAGGGCATTGCTCAGATGGAACCGTTATGGTTGCTGAAGTATTTGCCCAACATGCCTTCCTGCCATATCAGTATTCACGCTGATGCACGCGGGCCGAGTAACTCACTCACTCTGGAAGAAACAACGGGCAACATGGCGATTGGGGAATCGTTGCGGATTATCCGTAGAGGCCAGGCCGATGCAATGATCGCAGGGACAACCGGAACGCGGTTACATATTATCAAATCAATCAATTACACTTCTCTGCATGAACTAGCTGACCCAGCCGGGCTTGCCCCCGAAGAAACCCTCAAGCCGTTTGATAAAAATCGTCGAGGCGAAGTCGTTGGCGAGGGGGCTTGTGCCATGATTCTCGAACGGGAAGAACTGGCGATAAAACGAGAAGCAAATATCTTCGGTTGGATCCTCAGTGTCGGCAGCTCTTGCGTACGAACACCGCGTGAAGGAGGCAATCCTCGCCAGGCGCTTGTCAATTCGATAAAGATGGCGTTGAAGCATGCCCAGGTCAATCCAGAACAAATCGGTCATATCAACGCGCATGGTTGTGGAGCAAAAGATTTAGATGTTGCAGAAGCCGCTGCCATTCATGAAGTGTTCGGCTCTTTAGCCAGCACGGTTCCGGTTACTGCACTCAAGCCCTACTTTGGCAACTGCGGGGCTGGATCAGGTTCCCTCGAACTGGCTGCTTCCTTGCTGGCAATGAAGCAGGGGTTGATTCCTCACACCCTCAATTACGAAACTCCCGATCCAGAATGCGAACTGAACATCATTCGCAAAGAACCTCTGAAAATGGATCGCAAACATTTTCTAAAACTAAGCATCTCTCGCACCGGCCGCGCCAGTGCAATCGTAGTCGAATCTGTTTAAGTTCATAACGACAAAGAGGCTAGCCCAACCACTTCAGTGGTTGGGTGCCGTCAGGCACAAGATGCTCGTGCCATCCGCGTTCAATATCATTG
>JAJRTM010000295.1 GCA_024278285.1 Planctomycetota bacterium | reverse complement strand
TGCGGAAACTCTTGGTGATGATGAACACCATGCTCAAAACCGATACCAAATGGAACGCTCACCTCAAAGAAAGTTGAAAAATGATCACAAAACCAAAACTATTTCCTTGACTTTTGACACAGCCACTCCGTGGTTATTTTTTTCCTATTTGGTTCCGGCTATGCCGGGTTAAGTATAGGCGATAGGAAACTAAGGAACCCGTCTTCTTAAACGGACGGGCTACATCGCTTTAAGGTCGATTTTCGATAAGATCTTCATTGCCATAAAGGTAACTATCTGGTCCTGTTTGCATATCATACATCTCAAGAAATAATAGTGCTTCCCATATGCGGAAGCGGTCCCTCTTTGGTGTAATAACAAGTTCGTTCCGATCACTCGCTTCACGTAGGCTTGTAGCCCACTCAGACAAGGATTCCCGCGTGAATTTTTCACTTAAGGCTTCATCATACTTTTGTCTAATAATGTTAACATCCAGAATCATTAAAATGTCCCTGTGGAATAGACGCAGGGTACCCAGTGTGTACCGCGACTCTTGGGTGGCATAAGATGCAGTGGTGTGCGTTTATGGTCACCATTCATTACTGGTATGCACATAGGCTGTGAATTTTTCAATAATCAAGTAAAACAAGGTCTCGTTATTTTTAATTCATACCATTTTGTTGTAGCCAAGAGTAACTTGAAGGCTGAAAAGGGCAGATTCAAAATAGTGAAAACAACTTGTACGATCTGGGGCGTTGAAAAAAACACTCTGACAGCATGCCCTACCGAGTTGTTATTTCACGACCAGTATTTTCGGTCCAAGCTGCGGTAGTTGACGGCTTCTGCGAGGTGGTTTTCGTTGATTAAATCTTCACCTTCTAAATCTGCAATCGTTCTGCAGACTCGTAAGATGCGATCGTGGGCGCGGGCGGAGAGATTCATATCTTCCATCGCGGCTTTGAGGAACAGTTCTGCATCGGAAGTTAGTTTGCAATATTGTCGAACCTGTCTGGTTGACATTCTTCCGTTGACGCGGTTCGCATCCGACTGGAACCTTTTCGTCTGGCGTTCTCTTGCAGCTAAGACTGCTTGTTTCATTGTTGTTGAATTGGTTCCCTCTTTTTTGTCGGCTAATTCTCGAAAAGGAACTGCTGGGACTTCGATGTGAATATCGATGCGATCCAGAAGCGGCCCGCTGATTTTGGAAAGATATCGCTCCATCTGTACTGCGTTGACTCTCCTGCCGGAATCGGGACCGTAACCGCTGGGGCTGGGGTTCATCGCTGCGATCATCATGAAGTCTGCGGGAAATGTGGTGCTGCCGATCGCGCGGGTGATGGTGACTCGTTGAGATTCCAGAGGTTGCCGAAGCACTTCGAGAGTTCGCTTACTGAATTCCGGCAACTCATCCAGAAACAGCACGCCGTTATGAGCCATTGAAATTTCGCCCGGCTTGGGAATACTTCCCCCACCAACCAGTCCTGCTTCGCTGACGGTATGATGCGGCTCTCGAAACGGGCGTTTCAATACGAGTGACTGATCATCGTTGAGTAAACCGATGGCAGAATGAATGCGGGTTGTCTCCAACGATTCATCCTGCGAAAGAGCAGGCAGAACAGTCGGTACGCGCGATGCAAGTAGCGTCTTGCCGGAACCGGGCGGCCCGATTAAAAGAATATGATGATTTCCAGCCGCTGCGACGGTGACAGCCCGCTTGGCGAATTCTTGTCCTTTGACATCGGCAAAATCGATCTCGAAATTTGCATGTTCTTCGACAGCTTGTTCCCAGCGAAACGGAGCCGGCTCGATTTTAATTTGTCCATTGAAAAAACCGACCGCTTCGGTAAGTGAATGAACGGGAATGACATCGACACCTTCGACAACACCAGCTTCGCGTACATTTTCGGCAGGAATTAACAACCCGCGTAAATTTCGCTTGCGGGCTTCAATCGCCATCGAAAGCGTTCCCTTGGCAGAACGTAAAGAACCATCCAACGCCAATTCGCCCACTGCACCGTATTGTGAAAATCGTTCCTGATCGAGTTGCCCGCTGGCAGAAAGAATGCCGAGCGCGATCGGCAAATCGAGCGAAGCCGCTTCTTTGGGAAGGTCGGCAGGAGAAAGGTTGATCACAATTCGATCAATCGAACGCACATACCCGCTGTTGACAATCGCCCGTTCAATGCGATGCGTACTCTCCTTCACCGCCGCTTCAGCCAGCCCGACGAGAATCGTTTTGGGAAGTGCTCCAGGAGAAATATCAACCTCTACCTCAACAGGCTTGGCATCAATACCGTAAAGCGTGAAACTCAAAAGACGCGCGAGCATGGCTGGCAATCAAAATTTCTAATCAGTGATCGTTTTTCTTGGTGATCGTTTTTCTTAGTAATCGTTTTTCTTAGTAACCGTTTTTCTTAGTAACCGTTTTACAATGTAAGTCTTCACCGAATACAACAACTCTCAAAAACCGGTGAATCAACGGAATAGTTAACAGAATATAAACATAATGCCAGATTGTCATGGGGAATTCCAGCCTGTGTGAAAATTGCGTCTTGCGAGCCTCGGGAGAATTCCTCTTAAAAGATATAGCAGGCTTTCATCAATGAAGGTCGGGTGATAAATTTCCAGTTAATTGGTATCTGCGACAATTTAGGTTCTTGACGGTTATGCTTTAACCAGATACTCTTCTGACTCTGGAGGAGATAGGTTTCATTTGAAAGCAAGACTCACAGGGAAGAAAGAGTCTAAAATTCAAAAGGATTAATGAAACTTGGTCTCTTCCAACAAGATTGAGTTCGCTGAAACAGGGTTTAGGCAAGGAGGACAAGCCATGACCACGGTCGTAGAGCTACAAAGAGAAGAAGCGGTTCAAAAAGAGGGCGAAGTTTGCAGGGAAAGTGAAATTGCCTGCCTGGAAGGATTGGTTGAGCGTTCGATTCGCTCCCAAACTGGCGGTTTAATCCGCGGCTTGAAGATCGAATCGGTTGAAGAGCGGTTGATCGTGCGTGGTTCGACGGATCTTTTCTACCATAAGCAGCTTGCAACACGGGCGGTGATGGAAGTGAGCGGTGAAATTACTTTGCTGAATGAAATTGAAGTCTGCTCTCACTGATAGCTCCAATAAAACAGTTAGAGTTCTTTCAATTCAAATAAGGTTCAGGCAGTCCTATGACGGTGGGGGCTGCTTACGGTTTTGGTTCGCTCTTTGCTGACTCGCTACTTTTTTTTCGAAACGCATGTTATTCCCCTTTCATCAAGCGAACGATGTTGCCTCGATGACGGTAGATGATTAAACCGGGAACAAGCAAACTGAAGCAACCGAGCGACCAGTTTTCGGAACTGAACGGGTGCGGTTTGAGCATCGGCAACTCGATGACAGCGAAAAGTATCGCAGCC
>JAJRTM010000024.1 GCA_024278285.1 Planctomycetota bacterium | reverse complement strand
TTCATGAATTATATCCCATGAGTTCGGGTAGCATTACTGGATGAAATTCTCTTACTTCAGTTCCAGCGTGCGTTGTTCAATATAGATTTCACTTTGTTCGAGGCCGAGTTCTTTGAGTTGGTTATTTAATTCTGTTTCAGCCGAAGGAAGGGAAGATCCAAGGTAAAAGATCCTGCAGCGGATCCCCTGTTTGTCTCCTTTGGTTTGTGTGATGATTTCCAGAGCATCTGCCAATACAATTTTCTTGACCGATTTTGGGGGCGTTGAATTAGTGCCGAGCAGGTAATGTTTTTCTTCGACAATGATCGTGGCCAACTGCGATGTATCCGGTAGCGGGCTTATTTCTTCTTTGGTATCTGTAAAAGTAGGCTGGGTTGGCATTTCGGGAGCAGCATCTCCAATGATATCGACCTTTACTGCCGACGTGTTAGATTGAGCATTCGATAAATCTCCAGCATCGTCGCCATTGCCGGTGCCGATCCCCATGCCGAGGTTACGCAGCAAAAATGCGAGTCCAACTCCCAACACCACAATCACTCCGACAGTTGCTCTTTTCTGTAACGATTTCATACCGCTTCTCCGGTTATTAGTAGGTTAGTATCTTATTTCGTAACGATTCAGCAATGTTTGTTTTTGCAGAAATTAAGGTTGTTTGTAGGGGCCGCCATTGCGGACCACCGCAGAAACAGGGGGATCCACCTCCCATCGTAGTCCGCGGGTAGCGGACCCTACGCCAAAGCTGAATAGTTACCTTATTTCTATGAAATGCTGCGTAAAAGTGGCAGGATATTTTAAGATAACTGGGTAGCCCATTCGCTTTTAGCGGTTGGGTTGCGTAGCAACAAGATGAGTGCGACATGTGGTCTCCAATATTATTGGAATCTCAAATAGAACCTCACTCACATGCCGCATTCATCTTGTGCCTGGCGGCACCCAACCACTAAAGTGGTCGGGCTACCCTGATCATAAATTATCGTTCCGGTTTTGATTTTGTTTTGGGTAAATAACCGATCACCGCGTACTCAAACCGCGTGCGACCGTCAGCGTCTGTTCTCATTCTCTCTGTTGCTTCGGGTAAAGAAAGCAGGAGTGTTTCGCGCAGCGTCCGGGCGACATCTTCGTAACTGACCAGTATAATGACTAAACCTTTTGCCTGGGGCAACGATTTGTAAACTTCAAAAAAACGTCGTTGGAAATCTTCTGCGGAGGTGATGCGTATCTGGTAATGATGCTCATTCACGAACAGGTTTGCGATGCCTCGCTGATCCAGATGAATTTCCCAGACGTCACACCGTTTGCGGATTTCTTCGTAAGCCATCAAAAATGTCGCCAGTTCGACCGCTTCAGAATCCGCCAACTTTTCAGCAAGCTGTTCGATTTGCTCCTGCGGAATCGCGGAAGGCGTTGCTCCGGACGCCGCCATCTTTTTTAGTAACTCCTTGAGTTCCTCTGACGAGTCTGCAAAAACATCGCGGATCGCTGCGATAATTCGATTTCGCTGTGCGTTGAGGTCTTTTAACTTGCGTTGGAATTCCTGCTGATTTAACACCGCCTGCTGCTGTTGAACATCGTGCTGTTTTTCCAGTGAAGCCGCCCATGCTTCCGCTTTCGTACGATCCTGCTGAATTTGTTTCAGGACCGATTTGGTGAAATCGAGTTCTTCCTTTAATGTATCAACTTCATACGCGATGCGGGATTGTTCAATTCCCTGCTGCTTCGCACGGACATCTTCCTGCTGTTCCATCTCCATAAACTGGGCGAAAATCACGATCAATAACAGATCGAGAAGGGGCGTCAGTTGCAATGATAATTTTTTGACGGAGATCATAAATAGGCGTTAGGTATTAGGGCTTCTTTGGTGCTTACGTGCCGAGTCTGCTTTTTACTGCGGAGACGACCGTTCTGACATGGGCGCGAACTTCACTCAGTCGTTGGAATGAAGGTTCGAGCAAACTGCTGACTAATAAAAGGAGTAACCCGAAACTTAACCCGGCGAAGGTTGACCAGATCGCATCACCAAACCGGGCAACAATAATTGAAAGGGCTTCTGTTTCTGCGCCGGAAGAAAGATTCAACGCTGCCCCGATGGAAATTATCGTTCCGAGCACCCCGGCAAGAGGGTACGCTTCGATCATTGTACGGGCGGAATTGGCGATCGTTTCAAATCGCAACGCATGTAGATATCGCCTTTTCTCATCGAGAACACCGATGCGATTTCGCAATGCTTGCCGTTCTTCGGTGCGTGTCGGATCGTTGATCACATCTTCCACATCCGCCAGGAATGCTTCCATCTGATCAGTCAAATGAGCGGTCGGATCGAGAACGCTATGCTGTTTCAAATCGCGTGTATAATCTTGCAACGCACCAGTGAGAATGTGCATGTCTCGTCTCGCCCACAGAACCAGCCCCGCGAAAACCGCCAGGTGAAAACAGGCAGCCACGGTAATGATCCATGTCGAAAGTTCTGCAATCGCAGAAAGAATATTATCCACAAATTCTCTCCCACGCACCCGACTGAATAACGTTATTGAAACAGAGAAGTTATTTCGAGGCTATTGCAGAGTATAACGAAAAAGAGACCTGTTCGATCAAGGATCACTGCCCGGCACGTTCAAGAATATACAAAACAGTTCGCGCACGCAGATTCGCCCACACAGCCCGGTCAACGCTTTTTTCCCCGATAATCGGCAGTTCCTTCACAATCCGAAACTTCCCCTTCTTTTCGAGGTCGCGGAAGTCGTGCATTGTCATC
>JAJRTM010000294.1 GCA_024278285.1 Planctomycetota bacterium | reverse complement strand
GTTATTGCTTGATCACCCCTGGTTATTTTTATTTTCTTATTTGGTTCCGGTTACGCCGGGTTAGTATCTTATCAATGAAAAGCTGCGCAAAAGCGGCAGGATTTTATATTGTAGCTACCGTCGCCAGACGGTGAAAATCGGGTTAGCAATTCGTCCAAACTCTGGCGAGTGTAGCTACAACCTGTTTGGTTCCGGTTCATCCGGGTTAGGAAAAGGTCGTAACAATGAATAAATTCAAAACAGAAACAAATCGGCGTCACTTTCTTCAACTCGCTTCCGGACTGGGTGTTTCGTTGATGCTTCCAGACATGCGAGCCAAAGCAGCCGAACAGAGAGGTGCTAAACGTGCGACCTCTTTTATCACACTTTGGATGGCAGGCGGCCCGAGCCAGTTGGAAACATGGGATCCACATCCAGGTTCCAAAATCGGCGGACCAACCAAAGCGATCAAAACGACTTTGCCTGGACTGCAAATTGCAGAACACTTACCACTGATGGCCCAGTAAATGCAGCACATGTCTGTCATTCGTTCGCTCGTCAGTAAAGAGGGCGATCACGAACGAGCCACCGCGTTTGTGAAAACGGGTTATCGTCCTGACCCCACAACCAAATATCCCGCACTGGGCGCGATCATTGCTCAACAAAGACCTGTCAAAGGGTTGGAAATTCCTCAGTACGTTTCTCTGGGAGGCGGGAACTGGCCTGGGCGTGGCGGTTATTTCGGGGATCAGTACGATGCGTTTCGTATTTATAATCCGGGGAACAACATTCAAAATATGCGAGCTTCGGTCGATGATAAGAGACAAAAAAAACGGCTCGATTCCCTCGCGGTTGTTTCGCAGGCATTCAGCCAGGGGCGTCAGTTGCAGGTAAACCGCTCGTTACACGAAAACACTGTAGAACGTGCGTTAAAAATGATGTCATCCAAACAATTAAGTGCTTTTGAAATTGACGAGGAACCACAAGCAATAAAACGCAAATATGGCGATTCTCGATTCGGACGCGGATGCCTGGTTGCCCGCAGACTGGTCGAAGTCGGTGTTCGTTCGATTGAAGTCACGTTGGATGGATTCGATTCCCATACCAATAATTTCGAAACGCAAACAAAAAGAGCAGCCGTGCTTGACCCTGCTTTTGCTGCATTGATCCAGGAGCTCAAAGAGCGAGATCTGCTCGACTCGACAATCGTTTTATGTATTGGCGAATTTGGTCGTTCACCACAAATCAAGCCTCTCGATGGCAGAGACCACTGGCCAACCGGTTTCCCCGCAGTCATCGGTGGCGGCGGAATTCAAGCGGGAAGAATCATCGGGAAAACGGATCCCACAGGCGAAAAAACGGATCCCGAAAACCCTCTTGGCGTGCCAGATTTGTACGCAACAATTCTGCATCAACTTAACATCGACCCAGAGAAAGAATTAATCACCCCCATCGGACGCCCCCTAGCCCTTTGCGATGGCAGCCCGATTAAAGAGTTGATTGAAGCGTAAGAGGGCCTCTATTTATTCCAAAAGGAACACAGACACTTCTGTCTGCCTCGTAACAGCATGTTGCATTAAGCTCTTATCAATGAAATGCTGCGTAAAAGTGGCAGGATATTTCCATGTGATTTTTTTTGAACCACGAATGGACGCAAATGAACACTAATAAAATAATTCTTTCAAGCCTTTGGATTTTCAGTTCGTCGTAGGATGGCGTGCTTGCACCCATCTTCGCGTGCCGAGTTGCGTTCAATGAAAATTAGAGAGTAAATCTATTATTATTGTGCCATTGATTCACCAGCATGAGGTCGATACGGCATTAAATTTATAATAGTGGAAACCACATTTGATGGGTGCAAGCACGCCATCCTACATTTCAAGGTAAGATCCTCCAAAGAAAATTCGTGTCTATTCACGTTCATTCGCGGTTCAATACCCTGTTTGGTTCCGGTTTATCCGGGTTAGGGGCAGGCAAGAAAATCTTCCCTGCGTTCAAGTGGAGATTTTTGAATCAAAGAGGTTCCCGTAAGAAAATAACTGGCTGCATTCAATTGCCGTAGTAGCTCTCAACTTGCAAACCGGTTTGGCTTCGCACCGTTTCTGCAATTTGATCCACTTCTCCATTACTCAGTGACGTAACACAATCTTCAGCGGGCGCTCTTGCAACAGTATAAATTTGCACCAATTTAATCTCGCCGCCCGCGGTAATAATCTCATTCAGCCTTTCACAATAGGCATCAATCTCTGACGATGCAGGAGGTTTCCCATTGATATTCATAAACAGACTTTGAATAACCAGCGGCGTTTGCCTGGCAATCTCAGTAATATTTTTGAGAACTTTATCCAACGAAATAACCGTACGGTCAACCTGCTGATAATACTCCTGCGTGCCTGCATCCAGCTTCGCCCAGATTTCTCCCCGGTCTGCAACAATCAACTGCAAACCTTTTTTGACAGCTTCACGATCAAACAATGTTGCGTTTGTAATAAGAACCAGCGGGACATCGGGAAGTTGAGCAGCCTGCTTTAACTGAACCACGGCTTGAATAATTTCCGGGAATCGTTTGTAGCTGGTCGGCTCTCCATCGCCTGCAAAAGCGATCGAATTCAAGCCCCGCCACTTTTGCGGAACGTCACAAAACTTTGGATGCTCAAACAAACTGCCCATACGGTAAGCAGTCAGAAGGGCTTTCAGCTCAGCAAGTAAAATCTGCTCATCAACCTTTTGAACCTTGGCAGCAACATCGCGATCGACCTGACAATAAATGCAATCGAAATTACAGACTTTGTCAGGATTCAAATTGACCCCTAATGAGATCCCACCACTACGGCGGGAAACAACCGGATACGCATACACATTCTCTTCAAAAGAAGTGGGATGATCACAAAATTGTTTCAGCGGGTCTGTATCAGAATTCGGCATCATATTCGAG
>JAJRTM010000293.1 GCA_024278285.1 Planctomycetota bacterium | reverse complement strand
CGGTCCGGTGTCGGGTTTGAAGCGAGCTGTGTTTGAACCAGTGTAGCCAACGGAAAACCACAATCCATCTGGTTGTGGTGGTTTGACACTTGGCCCTCCTCTTTTTTCTACCAGCAAGCCAGAAACAAACAGCGCCTGATCACGAAGCGGTTCTGCATCAAGCCTGAAGCGAGGACCGCGTGCATAAAGTCGATTTTCGGCATCTTTCTCGAACAGTTCGGGAGTCAATTTTGAGGACTGTTGATACGTAGCTGACATCACCATCGTTTTGAAAAGGTTTTTGACATTCCAATTGGATTCACGAAAATCAACAGCGAGCCAATCGAGTAGTTCCGGATGGCTGGGTGGCGCTCCCTGCGACCCAAAGTCAGCCGCGGTTTTGACCAGCCCCGTGCCGAACGGCTGCTGCCAAAAACGATTCACAGTCACACGAGCCATTAGTGGGTTTTCTGCATCGGTCAACCATTTCGCTAAGCCCAGGCGATCATTGCTCCACTCTTTTTTCATCGACGGAAGCGAAAGAGGTGTGCGACGAGTCACTTCATCGAGGTGCTGATCGTATTCGCCACGTTTGAGGATGTAGGACTTTTTCTTTTCCTTTTTCTCTTTGAAAATTAATGTTGTGGGGATTTTGTTGTAGTAATCATCTCGAGTTTTTTGCAGGCTGTTTTTCTCATTATTCGAAGTCACAAATTCTTTATCGCTGACAACTTTATCTCGGTAATATTTTTTCAATTGTGCTTTCTGTTTATCATTTCGATCTTTTGCTTCTTTTTTAAGGATCGCGAGAATCTCTTTTGGCGTTTGTGAGATAATCGGGTTCTGCTTGTTAATCGAAAGACGAAATCGTCCGAATTGGTGCTGACCGTATTGAGATTCGTGCTTCAATACAATTTTCATTTGTGTGCCTGCTTCAAAACCGAATGGTTTCTCTGCGACGAAATAGGCAACACGATTTTCCTTCTTTTCGTGCCCTGCAATCGCCCAGCCGGTTTCTCGTTTTCCATCGATCGCGTTCAATACTTTGAAATCGCCATTTGTCTGTTCGTAATCTGCCTGTGCGGTGCGAAATTTAATCGGCTGCCATTTTTCAGGACTCTCCGGAGAAGCGACGTACGCTTCAAATTCGCTGAGGACAACATTACTGTTTGGACTTCGCCCTGCCCCGCCGTTTGTTAGCGAAGGATCAATTAAACCTTCCAGGCGAATGGTAAGCCAGCCTGTCTCTGGTACAGTTGCCTGAACTTCATAAACTTCCTTAGAAGGATTCTCGCCGCTGGCCAGCAGAGATTGATCGCCAAGCAGTTTTAAGGTGGCTCCCCCATGAGACTCGAATTTTTCAGGCGTGAGTACGAGCCAACTTGAAGCGACAGAATCTTTTTGCTTGCTTTGCTTGAGCGTCTTTGCTTCCCATTCTTTTTGTAATTTATCGATACGTGGAGACATCGCAGCGAGAGATTTATTGAGTGCAGCCAGTTTGGTGTCGTACTGCGCAAGTTCTGTTTTCTGCTGGGCAGTAGTTACATGCAATACCGGTGCAGGATCTTTTTTGTTTCCATCAAGCGGGTTGCCATCCATACTGTTGAAGTAGGCAAACAGAGAATAGAAATCGTGCTGCGTGAAGGGATCGAATTTATGATCGTGACAGCGACTGCAATCAAAATTCGTTCCGAGAAAAACGGTGCCAAGGGTGTTAATACGGTCAACAACATTTCGGACGTAAACCTCTTCGGCAATCGACCCGCCCTCGTTGGTGGTCACATGACATCGGTTGTACCCGGTTGCGATAAGCTGGTCTTGCGTTGGATCCTCAAGCAAATCTCCTGCAATTTGCTCGATAACAAATTGATCGTAAGGCATGTTTTTATTGAAGGCTCGCACGACCCAGTCGCGGTACGGCCACATTTCCCGATAATTATCCAGATGTAAACCATGCGTATCGCCATAGCGGGCCGCATCAAGCCAGTACCGCGCCATGTTTTCGCCGTAGCGAGGAGAAGCAAGTAAACGATCAACCACTTTCTCGTAAGCGTTGGGAGATTGATCTTTTAGGAAATTGCTGATCTCTTCAGGCGTGGGAGGCAATCCCGTTAAATCGAGAGAGACTCTTCTTAATAACGTGATCCGATCAGCCTGTTTGCCGGGAGCCAACTTTTCTTTTTCAAGACGTGCCAGAATGAATCGATCCAGCGGATTTTTCACCCACTCACTCTGTTTGACTTCAGGCAATTTCTCCTTAACCGGAACCAGATACGACCAATGCTGCTGCCACTCGGCCCCCTGCCTGACCCAGAGTTTTAGCTTTGCAATTTCTTCCGGCGTGAGAGGCTTTTCAGAATCGGCGGGAGGCATTTTCACATCGGGGTCGTCAGAAAGAATTCTGATAATCATGCCACTGGCTTCCAGATTACCAGGCACGATGATCTTTTCTTCCTCAGAGTCGCCAACTCCCAATGCTGACTCTTTCTTGTCGAGACGAAATCCACCGACTCTTGGTCCGGGATCTGGCCCGTGACAAGCGAAGCATTTCTTAGAAAGAATCGGGCGAATCTCGTCGCCAAAACTGACCAGGTCTTCAGCACCGGCTTGTGCTGAAAAAGCGAACGCGAAAATCAAAGCAGAAACAGCAAGTTTAATTTTCATCATAAACCTCGGAAGGAAGTAATGGAGTGTTTTCGTTTCAGTTGAGCATCATTCAGGACCAACATAACTAAACAATCTTCAAGATGACTTTCATCTTGGGTTGATCTTTGCTATCTATTCTGGATAACATCAGTTGACATTATCTATGTTGATGCGTCTTTTGTAAACTATAGAAATGTCAATACGGCAAGTTTCCAAAAAAAACAATTTTGCGGTTGATACTTCTAAAAATAGAGAAGATAATACTTTTGGTGCATATTATAACGACAACCTCGTGAATCCCTCCTGTTAACAAGTTTCTCAAAATCTTAAAGGTGGCATGATGAACCCTCTCCAGAAATCACCATTAACAGACTACGCTTTACAACAAACACGTCGGCACTTCTTCGGCGGTGCAGCGATGGGATTGGGAACTGCAGCGCTCGCATCGCTACTTCCGCAACAACAAGCTGTTGCGAGTGGTGGGTTGCCGGGGCTTCCTCATTTTGTACCGAAAGCAAAAAGAGCCATCTACCTGTTCATGGCGGGCGCTCCTTCGCAGATAGATATGTTCGACTACAAACCGAAATTGAACGACCTATTTAAAAAAGACCTTCGCGAAATGCCGGATATCCAGAAAGGACAACGCATCACCACGATGACTTCCGGTCAGGCATCGCTGCCAATCGCTCCTTCCAAATACAAATTTGCACAACATGGCAAAAGCGGTGCCTGGATCAGCGAACTACTTCCCTACCATGCAAAAATGGTTGATGATCTCGCGATTGTAAAAACAGTCAACACTGAAGCGATCAATCACGATCCCGCCATCACTTACATTTGCACCGGGTTTCAACTTCCCGGAAGAGCGAGTTTTGGTTCGTGGCTCAGTTACGGATTGGGCTCGATGAATGACAACCTGCCTTCGTTTGTTGTGATGACACCAACCTGGACCGGTCGCCCGCAAGCACAAGCATTGTACAATCGGCTTTGGGGCTCTGCTTTTTTGCCAACCTCGACCGCTGGAGTTGCGTTACGCTCTCAAGGTGACCCCGTTTTGTTTTTATCAAACCCGGAAGGAATTGATCGCGCGACCAGACGCAGTATGCTGGATCGACTCGGTGCTTTGAACGAGCAAACTTTCGAAGCGATTGGTGATCCACAAACACGTGCCCGGATTGATCAGGCTGAAATGGCTTTCCGTATGCAGGCTTCTGTTCCTGAATTAATTGATATTTCCGGAGAAACGAAACAAACACTCGACATGTACGGTCCCGATGTCACCAAGCCGGGGACATTTGCATCAAGCTGCCTGCTTGCCCGCCGGATGGCTGAGCGAGATGTACGGTTCGTACAAATTTTCCATCGTGGTTGGGATCAACATGCTAACATCGGGAAAGATCTTGTGAATCAATGTAAAGATATCGACCAACCTGCCTGGGCGTTGATTAACGATTTGAAACGGAGTGGATTACTGGAAGATACGCTTGTTGTCTGGGGCGGTGAATTTGGTCGAACTGTTTATTGTCAGGGAAAACTGACAAAAGAGAATTACGGTCGCGATCATCACCCGAAAAACTTCTGCATCTGGATGGCAGGCGGCGGCATTAAACCGGGCATTGTTTACGGCGAAACAGACGACTTTAGTTACAACGTCCTCGAAAATCCGGTTCACATTCACGATATGAATGCCACCATTTTACATTGTCTCGGCATCGATCATAATCGATTCACGGTCCCATTCCAGGGCTTGGATTTGAAAATCACCGGCGTTCTGGATAATGGTCCGGTCAAGGGGATACTGGCTTAAGTTTTGCAAAACGACTCCGTGCGATTCGTTTGTTTTATTAAATAGAATGCTGCCATGCTAACTCGCATCTTGCTTGCCTTTATTGCTTTGTCGATTTTGTTTTGCCATTCTGGTTTTGCAGACGATGCAGATGTGGCAGACGATGCAGGTGTGAATATCACTGCTGATGTTGTCTACGGTCACAAATATGGCCTCGCTTTGACATTTGATCTGTTTACGCCCAAAGAGAATGCCAACGGAGCCGGCGTCTTATTTATGGTCAGTGGAGGGTGGTATTCGAGATGGTCGCCACCGGAGACTCTTGGGAAATGGATCAAGCCTCTCACCGACAGTGGTTTTACCGTCTTTACCGTTCGGCACGGGAGCAGTCCAAAGTTTTCGATCCCGGAAGCTGTAGAGGATGTTCGCCGAAGTGTTCGGTATATCCGGTTAAATGCAGAGAGATTTCATGTCGATCCCAATCGTTTGGGGGTTTATGGGGGAAGTGCTGGCGGACATTTATCGTTGATGCTGGGAACAGCTTCTGATGACGGGAATCCCAAAGCAAAGGATCCTGTGTTGCAAGTGAGCGACCGTGTTAAAGCTGTCGTCGCCTGGGTTGCACCAACCGACCTGCAAATTATGGTGTGGGACGCTCCCAATCATTTGCCTGCCTATGAACGATTTCCCGCATTGGAACTCGATCTTAAAAAAGCGAAAACGTATTCGCCGCTTATTCATGTAACCAACGACGATGCCAGCACGCTACTTATTGCTGGCGATAAAGATACTCTGGTCCCAATCAAACATAGCCGGAATATTTATGCAGCATTGCAAAAAGAAAAAGTGCCCAGCCAATTGGTCGTGCTGGAAGGAGCTGGTCACGGATTTAAAGGCGAACAGCACAAGCAAGCCTTTGACGAAACGGTTGCCTGGTTCAAAAAATATCTAAAATAGCTTTGAAACAATTTCTATATCGCTCAATTCTATTTTGCAGCGATGTAGGGTACGCTGTGCGTACCACAATTGAAATATAACATAAGCTATAATAGCTATATCAATATAGCTGTGACCTACGCTAGACAATACCATTGCCATTGTAGCATACATTACTCTGGAAGCGTGGTACGCACAGCGTACCCTACTTCGCTGTAATTGGCCTGCATGGGTCAATCGATAGTGAGCACCCCTTTTTTCAGGCGTACCGCTTTGCCAGTTTCATTATCGAAACGAATGATGACAGGCCAGTTTAAGTATCGTTTTGGGTCCGTAGATGAATTTTGAATGCTAGCAATCCAGTTGAGAAAATCACTAAAGTTTTTCTGCTTTTCGCCGTAGCAGTAACAAATGAAATCACCTGAAGTCGTGATTTGATCGGGAGTTCCCATGACCGAGGCGACTTCCTGCGGAGATTGTCCGATGTGCAAAGATGCGGCATCAAGGAAGAGCTTCCGGTTTTCTAACATGACCGAAATGCCGAAGCGAACCACAAAGATCATCGAAACCATCAGCGTGAAGGTAACCGAAAGCGACCAGTATCTTCTAAAAAAAGAAGGGGAAGCCAGAGCCGGTTCATTCATGGATTCCCCTTTTATTATCCAACACCAAGGTCAATACTTCGTATCAATCAAGAAATAATTTCTTTAATCACATGCCCATGCACATCGGTCAGTCGGCGGTCTACTCCGTTGTGGCGGAACGACAGTGCGGTGTGATCGATGCCGAGCAGGTGCAGCAGTGTCGCATGGATATCGTACCCTTGCGTAAAGTGTTCTCGATCAAGCGGTTTGTAGCCCCATTGATCACTCGGCCCGTAACTGACACCCCCTTTAATTCCGCCGCCGCATAGCCAGTTGGTAAAAACATACGGATTGTGATCACGCCCCTTGCCCCCCTGAGTGGAAGGCATCCGACCAAATTCGGTTGTCCAGAGAATGATCGTATCATCCAGCATTCCACGCTGTTTCAAATCTTGAATCAGTGCCGACGAACCGCGTGCCATTCCGTTTGCCAATGGGCCGTGGTCTCGTTCAACGTCTTCATGAGAGTCCCAGTTGCGTCTGGGGAAACCGTTATCATTACCGGACCAGATTTGCACAAACCGCACACCGCGTTCCAACAATCTTCTCGCAATTAAACACTTCCTGCCGAAGTAGTCCATCTCTTCACGCGGGTTAATTTCTTTCGACCAACTCGCAGAACCTCGTTCGATGCCGTACATATCTTGAATGTAGCCCGGCTCTTTAGAAATATCGAGAGCTTCCGGAGCCGCCAGTTGCATTCGAGCCGCCAGTTCGTAAGAGCGAATCCGAGAATCGAGCCGGGAATCAGTTGCTCGCATCGCAGCATGTTTCTCATTCAAAGAGGCAAGCAGACGATGCGTTTCCTGTTCGCTCTTCTGCGTAATGTATTTTCCATTCTTATGCGGAAAAAGATCGTTAATTGGCGTTTTGCGACCGGGAAAGATAACCGTCCCTGAATTTTCAGAAGGCAGGAAAGCAGCATCCCAGTTCTTGGCACCATTGGAAGCAAATCCGCGTTTGTCGGGGAGAACAACAAACGTCGGCAAGTTTTCGTTTTCGCTGCCCAGGCCATAACTGACCCAGCTACCAACACCCGGAAAGCCCGGCAAGTTGAAACCGGTTGTTTGCAAAAGTGTTGCCGAAGAATGGACCCCCGTTTTACCAACCACGTTGTGAACAAAGGCGATATCATCCGCGCACGCTCCCAAATCTGAAACCGCATCGCTGAGCATCTTTCCCGATTCGCCATACGGCTTGAAGTCCCAGACCGGTTTCTTCCACGGACCAAGCCCGTTTTGAAACGTCTCAACTTTTTCACCAAAATCGGAAGGCTTCCCATGATGCTTAATCAGCTCTGGTTTGTAATCCCACAGATCGATATGGCTGGCAGCTCCCGCCATGAAAAGCTGAACGACTCTTTTCGCTTTTGCGGGAAACTGAGGAAATGTGATCGATGTATGAGATTTCGATGAACTGGCAGCACTCGCGCAATTCTGTTGCATCATCGCCGCCAACGCAATCGCTCCAAGCCCTCCTCCAGATTCCTGAAGAAACTCTCTGCGGGATTGATGGGATTTCGTTTGAGGTAAACGATGCCAGATCGACCCCAAAGAAGTTTGATGTTTCATCCCAGAATTTCTCCTCTGTTTTCTTCTGCCGTAAGCACGACTTATTGTTTTGCTCTACCGCTCCAAGAACATTTCGCCATTTCCGACTACTGATTACCAGCCGATACAATATATTACCCGGCAATAACCACATGATCGTAGAAAACCGTATTCATTCAATCACCTCCCTCTTCACAACACCCAAGTGCCGCGTTCACGCGAAATTACTATTTCCCGCACTGGCATAATGCTTTACTTGCGATGATTATCCTTGTTTCAAGATAACCGGCGGCTAGCGTTTGCCGCTTATAAAATGAAATCTGGCAATAATTGTTTGACTGATGCTTAGTCTCTTGACGTTGACATAAAGAGTTGAGAAACTACCTTCGCTTCCGCGGGATCGGAAAGCTACCTCTGGATGCGGTGGAGCCGTGCTAACCGGGTCAGATCTTAACCGAAGCAGCCCTACGTTTCGTGTTTTCAGGTGCTGAAGGAGGTAGCTTTCCGCTTCTGCGAAAGAAGCGGAATCAATTGGCGAGGATTGTGGAGGAGGGCTTCGTTAAACGTGTCGCAATAAATAAACTCCGCTGGAAGCCCCTGCTGCTGCAAATATATCGGCTCGCGATTGTTGTCGTCACTCTCCTGCTCATTCGTCACCATTTTCAGTATCTGGAAATTCAGGGTGATGCTCCGGTTG
>JAJRTM010000292.1 GCA_024278285.1 Planctomycetota bacterium | reverse complement strand
CAGGTGCATCAACTTCTCGATCATCTGAAAGAAACATCGCCGATGGTGGTTGATGAATTGATCCCGGATGTTTTACGAGCATCGCAGGTTCAGCAGGTACTCGAAAATCTACTCTCCGAACGGATTCCGATTCGAGATTTGGAATCGATTTTGGAAACACTTTCCGACTACGCAGACCGCACAAAAGACCTCGCCATCCTCACCGAATACGTTCGCCATACGTTGGCTCGAACAATTTGCCAGCAGTACCGCGACAGCAACCGCACACTGCATGTGATCACATTAGACCCCAAACTGGAAGACATTTTGGCAGCCGGTTTCGAATTCGGCGAACGTGGCATGATCATTAAATTATCGTCGCAAGTAAGCGAAACGGTCACTCTTGGGATAGCCACGCAGTTGGAAAGACTGGTCAAAGCTGGTCGCCCGCCGGTTATTATTTGTAGTCCGCAAGTTCGTGCAGGTCTGAAACAAATCACCTCCTCTGCACTACCTAAACTGGCCGTAATGAGCTTAAACGAAATTACTCGCGACACCCAGGTGGAAGCCCACGGGCAAGTCGATGCAAGTATTCTGACGGTCTCACCAGCCAGCAATCCACAACCAGTAAATCATGGACAACCCCCAATGACACAACAAGCGACATAGAAAAGTAGGTTAGGCTTTCCAGCCTGACAAAAAAAGTATTCAAGTTCGTAGGATGGCGTGCTTGCACCCATCTTCGCGTGCCGGATTGAGTTCAATAACAGGAAAGAATTGGTATTGTTTTACTACAGCGACAGACTAACGAATGGGAGAGCGTATTTGATGGGTGCAAGCACGCCATCCTACACTCTGTGGCGAAGGTAGGGTGCGTCGCGACGCACCAAATTACATTGTACCTGCCATAAAAAGGTGCGTCACGACGCACCCTACGTAATATATTTTTTTGATAAATTCAAGATAACAAGGACAACTTGATGCCGGACATCAAAACATTTCGAGCCGAGACGATGAATGAAGCCCTCCAACTGGTCAAGCAGGAGCTTGGTCCCGATGCGTTCATTCTGCACACAACGCAAATCCCGATTAAGTCTTTGCTACCCTGGCAAAAAGAGAGAGTCGAAACAGAAATTGTGGCTCTTGCCGGCGAAGAAACCGCGCCGCCCCAGCCGCACACGTTAGCCAAAGAAGTGCATGTCGAGAATATTATCAATCAACCATCTGCGCCGAATCAATCACCAGTACAGCATTCACGACCTCGTTTTTCTCCCGATAAGAGAGAGCCGGTTATAGAAAACAGGATCGAAAAAAAGCCCGCTGAAATCAATCCAATTGTTTCTGAAAAGCCACTAACAGAATCAGCCAAGTTGGAAAAACTTGTTAACGAACGACTCGATGCGTTACAGAACATGGTGGAGCAATTAACGCAGCAGGTTCAAGCAAACGCATCGCCGAATATCCCGCCGGAATTGTTTGATGTTTATACCGAATTGATTGATTCAGATATCGAAGACGACCTGGCTCGTGAGTTAATTACCCGACTGCGGCATCGTTGTTCACAGGAAGATTTGGAACATCCTGAACGAATTCGAGCCTATTTACTCGGAATGGTGGAATCACAAATCAACTGTCGGGACGCGATTCAAGTCACGCCCGGTCAACAAAAAATCGTCGCGTTGGTCGGACCAACCGGCGTAGGAAAAACAACCACCATCGCCAAGCTGGCGGCCAATTTTCGCCTTCGTGATAACATCCGCATGGGGCTGATTACCGTTGATACTTACCGCATCGCAGCAGTCGAACAACTTCGCACCTACGCAGATATTATCGATTTGCCAATGAAAGTGGTCACATCCACTCGCGAAATGAAGCAAGCCGTCGAAGAACTTTCGCAGATGGATTTGATTCTGATCGATACCGCAGGACGCAGCCCACAGGATGAATTGCGTATTCAGGAGTTTAAAAACTATCTGAGTGAAATTGTCGTCGATGAAGTTCATCTCGTCCTCAGCGCAACAACCGGCTACCGTCATTTGAAAAAGACAGTCGAAAAATTTTCCGCAGTACAGCCAACTTCAGTCATCTTCACCAAGCTCGACGAAGCTCCCGGATTGGGATCGCTGGTGAATGTCTGCGGAAAGTTGGGGCAATCGCTCAGCTATCTGACAACGGGCCAAAACGTCCCCAACGATATCGAACCAGCAGAACTAACCCGCACCGCCAACCTTGTTTTGGGGTACGAACAGATTGAAACATAATGACGTAGGGTGCATCGTGACGCACCTTGCCCGGTATTAACAACAGAGCTTTTGGTGCGTTGCAACGCACCCTACGGATTAAATTATTAACTGAATGTTACTTATGAATTCATCACACACAGATCAGGCTTCGGTACTGAGATCGTTAATCGATCAAAGTACAAGTAAAAACCAGCCTTCATCAGAAATTGTTTCCCATTCAACGCAGCGACTTGCTCGAACCATTGCTGTTTGCAGTGGCAAAGGGGGCGTTGGAAAATCGCTTATTGCGTTGAACCTGGCGATTTCACTTTCGCAAGCTGGTCAAAAAGTTTGTCTGTTGGATGCAAATCTCGGGCTGGGCAATCTCGATTTACTTTGTGGCTTGAACGGCTACTGGAATTTATCGCATGTGCTCACGGGATCGAGACGGCTGGAAGAAATTATTTTGAAAGGTCCAGCCGGTGTTTCGATATTGCCGGGGGCTTCGGGATTAAGTGAACTGGCTGATTTGCGATCATCAGGGCGAGAACGATTGATTCAGGAATTGACTCAACTGGAACAACAATACGATTATTTCATCATCGATAACGGCACAGGTATCTCGCGAAACGTGCGGCATTTCGCCTGTTCTGCGGATACCGTTTTATTAGTTTCAAGTCTGGAAGCGACTTCACTGGCGGATACTTACGCGGCGTTGAAAGTTTATCAGGCGGCTGATTTGCAGGATGTTCGCATCATTTTTAATCGAACAGAGATTAAACAGGCCAAGCCCGCGATCGAAAATATCAAAAAAACAGCCAGGCAGTTTTTGCAATGTGAGGTGAATATTATGGGATGTATCCCGGAAGACCCCCGTATGCAGCAGTCAGTTTCTACAAGAGAGCCGTTACTGATGAACAAGTCAGATTCTCCAGCCGGGCTGGCAATTACGCAATTGGCAAAACTGCTCAGCACGAAACAAAATCGAATCACAACTCGTGAAGATCATCCTTTCATCAAACGACTGTACGCAGATCAACATTCTGCTGCGTGAAAGGCGAAGGCTGATCACTTTAATCTGTTTACTTATTTTTTCTCTTTTTTACTAACTGTCAAACTTTGACGATTACATAATTTACACGGAAAGGACTGAATTTACCAAAGATAAAATGCCGATCCTGAATAAGTGACAATCTTTTT
>JAJRTM010000291.1 GCA_024278285.1 Planctomycetota bacterium | reverse complement strand
TTCCCCAACGTTCGCCGTAATGCTGCGATGCAAGATAATAATCAACCATCTTTTGATAAGCATCAGGCGAATCATCTTCAAGGTAAGAAAGCCTCTGCTGCATCGTTGGAGGCAACCCCGTTAAATCGAACGCAACGCGTCGAATTAATGTTTCTCGATCAGCTTGTTCAGAAAGCTGCAGGCTCTTTTTCTTCAGCTTTTCAATAATAAAATGATCGATGCTCAAACGAGTGGATTGTTTTGCAGGCGGGACCGAATCTCCTGAAGGTTTTATTGAATTCAATGGCGAAAATGCCCAATGTTCAATCGGTGAATGATCACCCTCAACATACTCGGGTAAACCGGAAGCCCCGGTTGAAATCCATCGTCGAAATATATTCTTTTCGTCCACAGAAAGTGGCTCATCTTCTGGCGGCATTTCGTCTTCTTGAATTGCCACCCACAACCTGCTTTTCTTTAGATCTCCAGGAACCACCACCGGTCCCTGCTCATCACCTCGCGCAATGTAACGCGAATCGCTCAATGTCAGATCCCCTTCAGCGTTCAGCGGACCATGGCATCTTGTGCAATGCTTTTTTAATAAAGGCAGTATATCCTCATTCAAATTAACCGATAAATCTTCTGCCCATATATGAATAGGGAATGACAAAATCAGGAGAATATTACCGACGTAGATTATTGGTCTCATGTTTTTACAAATTCTTGCTTCAGGTTGAAAGAATATTAGGCAATCACATCGTGAACAACGTTTCCTTTGACACCTGTCAGACGCATATCGAGGCCGGAATAGTGGAATGTCAGCCTTTTGTGATTCAATCCTAGCAGGTGCAATATCGTTGCATGTAAATCGTTAATACTGACGCGGTTTTCAATCGCCTTGAAGCCGAATTCGTCGGTTGCCCCATGCACATGCCCACCTTTCACGCCGCCTCCTGCGAGCCAGATGGAGAAACCGTGATTGTTGTGGTCGCGTCCTCTGCCGAGCCCTTTATTGGTTCCGGGAGCAGGGAGTTCGACAGTTGGTGTGCGACCGAACTCGCCTCCCCAAATAATTAACGTATCATCCAGAAGCCCCCGCTGTTTCAAATCGGCGATAAAAGCGGCGATCGGTTTATCCCATAACGCAGCATCCCGTTTATGAAGCATGATGTCATCGTGATGATCCCAGGGAATCCCCTTTCCTGTCCAGGCCTGCACAAACCGGACACCTCGTTCGATCAATCGTCGTGTAATCAGTAGCTGTCTGCCGTGTACGGTTTCGCCATACATTTTTTGCATGTGCTTTGGCTCTTTAGAAACATCAAATGCCTCGGCTGCTTCTGTCTGCATGCGGTAAGCAAGATCGAACGATTCGATGCGTGCCTCCAACGCTCCATCATCCTGCACTCTTTTCAAATGTTCTTTGTGCAGTTTATGTAACAAATCTAACTGTTGTTCTTGCTGGGCAAACGAAACTCTATCGTTGCGAATGTTTTCAATCAGTTTTTCAATTTGTGTAAATTGCGTGTTAAGGTACTGCCCCTGATTACTGCCGGGAAGAAAGGAAGAACCCCAATAACGTGGACCGTGCCGACCGGGAAGACCTTCGGGACACATGGAAATAAACCCCGGAAGATTCTGGTTTTCTGTTCCGAGTCCATAAAGAATCCAAGACCCCATGCTGGGACGTGATTGGATCGGATCGCCACAATTAAATTCCAACTGAGACGGCGGATGATTCGGCACCGCGCAGTGCATCGAACGAATAATGCACATCTCATCGATATGCTGTGCCGTCTTGTCGAACAGCTCACTCACTTCGATACCACTTTCGCCATACTTTTTGAACTTGAAAGGCGACTTGTAGCCAACACCCGTTTTGCGCTCTGTCTTGTAATGCGTGGGCAATGTTTTCCCATCGAATTTATCGAGTAGAACTTTGCGATCAAAAGTATCTACCTGACTCGGGCCACCATTCATAAAAAGCTGAACGACATGCTTCGCTTTGGGGGCGAAGTGCGGTTGTTTTGGAGCGAGTGAGGATCGAGTTTGTGACGAGTGATCGTTCGGCGAAGCTAAGCCCTGCTCAGCCATGATCGCGCTGAGTGCCAACGCACCAAACCCGGCTCCGGTTTGTTGAAGAAACTGTCGTCGCGAAGGAACAGAACTATACATCGTGCATTCCAGACTTTATTCGATAAACAAAAATTCGTTTGACATCAAAAGAACCTGAGCGAATCGTTCCCAGGGACCATATTTTAGATTGCCTTTCTTTTCCTGCTTCCTGTTTTTCTGCTTCATTGTTGGAAAGGACTCTTCAGACGAGTATCGCAGCGTTTGTTTTGATTTCGTTTTTGTCGATGGCTTCAACAGAACAACGGGAGCCCACCGATAACCATCCCAGCCATTTTGTAAGTTGAAATCGACAACAAAATCCAGCCGTTCCCCTTTATTGATATTTATTCCACTGGCTTTGGTTTCAGTTTTATTTTGGTGCGTTTCCCATTGCTCGATTTTTCCCTGCGGTCCGAAAAGTGTTGCTCGAATTCCATCCCCTTGTTCAGGGCTATGCTTCAAGAGACCTGTCACGGAAACAACTCCAGTTTCTGGGGCGGTCCAACGACAAACGGTGCAATATTTTTGACTACCGGCATGCCCCCCCGTGGGAGTCAGCCTCAACCAGCCCAGTCCATTCTTTTTATCGGGAAGTTGTTCGCTTCCCTGAAAATACGAACCGTTAAAGAAAGGGAACTTATAAAGCGTTTTTAAATCGTGTGTTCCTTGTTTGGCATCGTAAAGAGCATAGCCATACTGCCATGTTGCTTTGTTTTTTTCAGGCTTCATCTCGGCAGGGCTATTTTCGATAAACTGTATCGAAGCTGCCAGTTCGTTTGCAGTTGGTTCCCGGTTGTAAACAAGTCGAAAAATCTGTGTGATGCGTTGAGGACTCTCTGAGTATTTCTGTACCTCCTGGCGAGCAATAAGCGAAGTTGCCATCTCCATGATGAATTTATTATTCATCATATACAGGCTTTGTGTAGGGACGGTGGTCGAATTTCTGGCTGCATTTGAAGTGGCAGGGTCGGCGAAATCGAACGTGAACAACAACGATGGCAAATTCTCACGGGCAACCACGCCATACACGGCTCGTCGATACGGATTGAATTCCCAGTTGCTTTGCTTGGTGTAGGAAAATGCGTTGAGTTTAACCATCTCAACAGCGGGACCGCCTCGTGTTTTATCGAGTTTACCAGTCACAGCCAGCATCGAATCGTGAATCGCCTCAAATTCAAGCCGGCGATGATTGAACTTCCACAGTAATTTATTTTCCGGATCGATATTTTGTTTCGCCCTGTCGTTACTACTTGATTGTTGATAGATGGCTGAGTTCATAATAACCCGATGCAACTGCTTCACCGACCATCCGTTTTCGATAAAAGAACTCGCTAAATAATCAAGTAATTTTCGCTGCACAGGCTCACTGGTTTGCAATCCAAAATCACTGGGGGTTGTCACGATCCCTTGGCCAAAATGATAATGCCAAATACGATTGACAATCACTCTGGCGGTAAGTGGGTTATCAGGAGAAGCAATCGCGTCTGCCAACTCCAGCCGTCCTGCCCCTTTTTGGAACGGTTTGCGATTTTCACCCGCCAGAATTTCCAAAAATTGTCGCGGTACTATTTTGCCCGGTCGTTCAATATCACCACGAATAAGAATATGCGGCTCGAACAATTCTTTTTTATCCCGCACAACCATCGCACGCTTGGGAGCTCCCGGATGAATCGCAAGTTTAATCAAGCGAGTCTCATTCATTTTCAATAGCGCCAAATACGTCGGACGATCCAGCATCTTGAAATCTTTGGGGGGAATCACGCCTGGTGCATTCGCCCCGTAAAGCAGCAAGCGAATTTGTTCTTCATTTTCATCTTCCAGGTTGACTGAATTACTTAGAGGTCTCTTCGGTTTTTTCTGCACGAGATTCTGCCAGGAAGCATCGATTTTTGAAAACAGTTCCTGATAAATTTCTGAGACTTCTTTTAAGTTTGCAGGGGTTCTTGATTGAAAAGCTTGGCAAACAAGCCGGTTCAACAGGCAGTCCTGCAACTTGTTTGCTGTGATTTGACTGATGATCCCTGGCGATTGTTTCTCCCACTGGTCCTGCGGGATCGCTGATAATACATTCCAGGCCCCCAAAACAGCGTCATGCGGATGCGATTCCAGATAGCTTTTCCAACGTACTGAAATGTACGGATTCAACTTCCGTTTACCCGCCAGAGATTGCATTTTCCCTGCGGATAATTCTTGACCATCATGAACAACAAGCAAATAGTCGCCGATCTGGCTGCGTATTTTTCTGGTCACTGTTTCAAATTGTTTTTCTTTATACTGCTCAATGATTTGGTCTTCCTGCTTGACGAGCTTCAAATAATTTCGCTCTACTTCAGAACCAGGTTCTGGCTTACCAATAATGGGCAACTCCGCCGGTTCTTCCAGACTGGCAAACAGACCATACAGGGAATAAAAATCAGCAGTCGGTATGGGATCGTATTTATGATCGTGGCACTGAGCACAAGCGACCGTTAAACCAAGCAAGCCACGTGTGACAGTATCAACGCGATCCACCCATTGTTCTTCAATTCGGGATTGGCTGAGCCTGCGATGCACTGTTAGAAAACCAAGGGCAGCCAGCGTGGGGTCATCTTTTCGATTCGTCAATAAATCAGCCGCCAGTTGTTCCCGCACAAACTGATCGTAAGGCTTATCTTCATTGAAAGACTGTATGACGTAATCGCGGTAAGTGTAGGCGTAAGGATATTGGCGAGGCTCGCCGAAGATCGCTCCTTTGGAATCCGCATATCGGGCAACATCAAGCCAATGCCTTCCCCAGCGTTCGCCGTAACGCGGGTCATCCAGCAATCGTTCAACCAGTTGAGAAAATGCTTCTGGTGAATGATCATCGAAAAACCTGTTCGCTTCTTCCAGACTGGGAGGCATGCCGATCAGATCAAAATACGCGCGTCTCAAAAGTGTTTGTTTCTCTGCACGGGGCGAGGGCGTGATGCCCGCTTTTTCTTGTTGCTGCCAAATAAAACGATCCACTTCGCTGATTGCCCATCCTCCACGATCCCCTTGCGG
>JAJRTM010000290.1 GCA_024278285.1 Planctomycetota bacterium | reverse complement strand
GGCGGGGTTGGAAGCACTTCGATTGCTGTCAATTTAGCTTGTGCCTTAGCCAAGGATGAACGGAACACGATTGCGTTACTCGATCTCGACCTGTCTCTGGGAGACGCAGATGTCTGGCTGGATATCATTCCCGATTATACCATTCAGGATGTCGCCGAAAATATTACACGGATCGATTATTCGTTACTCAAACGCTCGCTGACAAAACATGATACCGGCTTATTTCTACTCCCGCGACCGGTTCATATTGAAAGCGAATTCAAAATGGGACCGGAAGAACTCCAGCGAATTATCGCGTTACTGAAAGCAACCTTTACTCATTTAATTATCGATATTGGTAAGTCGTATAACGAGATGGAAATTGCCGCCATTACCGCATCCGATACAACGTTGCTGGTGACGCAACTGGACCTTCCCTGTTTGAGGAACGTTGTCCGGCTTATTCAGTATTTCGATCAAAACGAAAAACTGGGCGACAAATTGAAAGTCGTCCTGAATCGATTCGGCTTGAACGATACGCAAATCAGCCTGGGGAAAGCACTCGGGATTATCGGGCGGGAAGTCTTCTGGAAGCTCCCGAACGATTTTGCGACCATGGTCGAATCCCGCAACAACGGCATTCCGTTAATTCAGCAAGCTCCTAAAGCGAAACTGACAAAATCTTATATCGATTTAGCGGCAGCGTTCACTCACAGCAATTCCGATCAGGAAGAAGAAGCCCCCACAAAGAAAAGGCTCTTCAGTTTTCTGGGGCGTGGGAAATAACAGGTTCCCTGTAGTAACCCAGCGCAGCATAGCCACAGCCAATAACATGATTACCACCAAGGCACGAAAACACTAAGAAGCCTGTTTTTATTGGAACTGTTCGTTTAACGGCAAGCCGAAGGCGACTGCGTGGGTGGGCTGGGCAATAAAGGCATATTTGTTTAACGTCAGGTAGATCATAGTTTTGAAACTATTGAATTAAGCATACCTGTCTACGCAGTCGCCTTCGGCTTGCCGTTAAACGATTGCGATGGAAATCGTATTTTGATGGAATGCAAACGCCACATTTGACGAGTAACTATCCACTGAATAGTTACTCTGGCGGATTCAAATTTGAAGCGAGTTGCTGAAATAATTCGAGTCCTCTTCGCTCGGCTGAGCCCATTTTGAAGTGCAAGTTCTTTTTCAGATACGAACAGGCTGCTTCTGGCGTCAACTCTAATTGTTTTGCTTCTCGCTTAGCGATCTTTTCGATATTCATCACGCCGTTGTCGCGAGCTTTGCACAGCAGTGGTTCAATTTGGTCCGAGTTGAGTGACGTAGAAGCGACCCACATCGCAAAAACAAAGGGGAAGCCAGTCCAGTTGACCCACTCTTCTCCCAGATCCCAAATGGCAGCAAACTTTTCAGCGGGAGAATGAATCGCCCGATCTCCGATCAGTAGAATCGCATCGCAATCGGTATCTGTTGTTGACTGCGACATGGGCAAGGGAAACAATTCTGGTTCAACGCCGTATCGTTCAGCAAGAAGAACACGCGAAAGAGCAACACTGGTTCGCGAACCTTCATCCAAAGCCAGCGTGCGAATTTCCCCCCACGGGACACGGGTATAAAGTTTAACACTTAACACCGGACCGTGTGTTGCCACGCAGGCATCTGAAATGATCTTGTAGTCGTCACGATTAAAATATTCCACCGAAGGAATTAACGCAACATCAAGACGGCCCGCTGAAAGATCGTCTGCCAGGCGAGAGGGATAATTCAGATGCAAATTCCCGGCAGCCAGCACCTTCTCCAAACCTTCAATCAACGGTTTGGAATTCAAATAGGAAACAGCTCCCACCCGCGGAAAACCATTCGCAGCGCAAGCATCCTTTTGTATTGAGGAAGATTCTTCAGGGTCTGTTACCAAATGTATCGACATCTAATTATATTTAGGTTGTTCGTGCAATAATCGAAAAGGAGATAATGCCCTCATGATACCCATTCAAAAAGAAACATGCCACAGTTGCAAAAGGTTCGCCAAAGAGAAGTGACAAAAAAGAACTCAGATCAAACTCAACTAAAAACTGCGCTCAGTGAACGATCGTGGCCTTGTACTGCCAACGGTTTAGGAAAAGTTCAACGCGCAAACAAATACGCGAATGTGTATCAGATCAAATATAAATTTTTGTACAAAAGCATTGTAGGCACTTCAAGCGATTTCACCAGTTGCCAGATGAAG
Source organism: Planctomycetota bacterium (assembly GCA_024278285.1). Taxonomy (GTDB): domain Bacteria; phylum Planctomycetota; class Planctomycetia; order Planctomycetales; family Planctomycetaceae; genus Rubinisphaera. Next base: position 1,966 of record JAJRTM010000290.1, on the reverse strand, counting down.
GATACAATCTGGCAACAAAAAGATGGTAAGGGATAGTCCTGAAATAACTTCACTATTTCATTGAGTTCATTTTGTAGTGCATCGTGACGCATCCTACGATAAACCGAGAACTCATTACCGGACTATTCTTTAACATGATTTTGATCATTATCACTTTCGTTTCAATAACGAAAAGTATCGCCGGAAACTTCAAAGCCGGGGCGCATCGCGATGTTAATTAATAGTCCTAAACTGGCGGAAGTCATCAACATACTGGACCCGCCATAGCTGAGCAGAGGCAACGTCAAACCGGTAATTGGCATCAAGCCTATTGTCATGCCCGTATTGATGATTAACTGCGTGGCAAGAATCGCAACGATCCCCACAGCCAGCAAACGACCGAATGGCTCGTGAGTATCAGAGGCAATTTTCAGACCTTGTGCGAACAGTATTAAATAAAACGCAATAACAACCAGCCCGCCCCACAACCCCCACCGTTCTCCCACAAGGCAAAAAATGAAATCGGTCCGGGAAGCAGGCAGGTGGTAAAGGTACTCATCATCGCTCGCGGGGCCGGAAATATCACTTCCCCACAAACCACCCAGCGCAAGCATCTGTTTAGATTGATGAAGATGGTAGCCATCTCCCCGTGGTGCGGGGCCGCTATCTTTTTGTGTGAATAACGTGGTCACTCGCGATTTCTGTTCAGCAGACATAAACCGCCAGGCTGCTGGCATGACCGCAATTCCCAAAATGAAAATCAACAGCAAATGCTTCCCTTTCGCCCCGGCTGCAAAAAGCATGGAAAACAGAACAGGCAAAAACAGAAGCGATGTTCCCAGGTCAGGTTCACGTAAAATGAGTCCCATCGGAATAAGCGTAATGGCAAAAGGAATGACCAGCCCCCAAAGTTTGCGGTAATTATCGCGAAACATCAGGTATTGAGCCAACGCCATCATGAAGGTTAGCTTGGCTACTTCGGATGGTTGAAAATTGATCGGCCCCAACGGTATCCAACGATGAGCCCCTCCGCGAGCAGGCATGAAGTACGGGATAATTAATAACAGCAGGCTGATGAAAAACAGGACATACCCCTGCGATCTCCAAACACGATAAGGAATGACTGCTGCAACAATCGTGGCTGGAATCGATAACACCACCCAGACAAGCTGGCGATAAAAAAGCCCGGAGTCCCCCGCAAGTTCATCGCCTCGCGCAATCGCACCCAGGCCAACCGCCATCAATGCCATTTGCATCACAATCAGCAGCCAGGGAAAACGATTCCAGCGAATCACTTTTGTGTTCATAAAAAAACTTCTCAGCCAATCGGAGCAATTTATTACTCCTCTATTTAATCAAAAGGAGCACAGACATTCCTGTCTGTTTCGTAAGAGCATGCTGTATAGTAGGCAGACAAGAATGTCTACCCTCCGTCCAGTAGGAATTTTTGAAAAATAGAGGTTCCCATTCATGAAACAATAACTGTTGCATCTTCGATTTACATTTCGCAGGATTGCGTCCCATAAATTCTGCACAATGACAGATAATTTGTTTAACGGCAAGCCGAAGGCGTCTGCGTAAACAGGTCTGCTATTACTCAATAGTTCCAAAATTACTGTCTACCTGGCATTAAACATCAAATGTGCCATAGTTATCCTTGTACGATATCGTGGGGAAAAATCGAAGCTGGCATCACCCGGCATAATGCCTGAGACGATTGATATTATTCCGTTGAACAGCAAGCCTTCACTGTCCAGCTTACCTACGCAGTCGCCTTCGGCTTGCCGTTAAACGCAATACCGTTCATGTTTTCATAAGTCGCGACTCTTGCTAAGGTTACGTTTGAAATAAAACAAACACCAGCAAGGAGTCGCGATATGTTTGAGCAAGGTTGCTCCCGTTTGCCTGCGGATGAGAGTGGGCGTATTTTAGATCGTTTGGCCGGGTTGGAAAAGTGTATTGCGCCAGAACTGGTAACGCAAGCATT
>JAJRTM010000289.1 GCA_024278285.1 Planctomycetota bacterium | reverse complement strand
GCAACAAATTCCGTCGTCCCTACAGGACTTTATCCTCTTGCAACCAATACCCCAGGTTAAAACCTGGGGCTATTTGCCAATGTCCCTCCGGGACAAAACTTATGTATAAACAACAGCGTGCTTGCACCCATCAAATGTGGTCTCCATGAAATTAAAGCTTGCGATAGTTCCTGTTCACATTCAATCCAGGGAGGGAATTAAGATTCAAGAGGTACATTGTACGCCTTTCACAGAGAGAACGGAAGTTGCCGATAATGAGTCGCTCAGGCACCCGAGGCATTGAGTGAAAGGTTTGAGCACTGGAATAAACGCTACCTGGAAATAAATTCCTCGGGTTGCTTCGCAACTCAGACAACCCTGAACGGGATTGTCTGAGGTACCCGGTACTCGGTGGAATCCACATCCAACTAAACGGTCTGCACAGCAGACCCTACGACCACTGCGCAGTCGTCTTTGGCTTGCCGTTAAGAGATTGCGGAATAGTCAGGATGAGACAGGCAATCCGATTAAAAGGGCTGTTTTGTAAAAAAAGGCTGAAATATCCAACACTTTCGATGAGTTACTCGTAAGACGATTGAGGTCTCCATATACTGAGTGGGAGTTTCCCGCTGGGCTGAGTCGGTGTGGAGAAAGCCGAAAATGTACCTTGCGACTCGACTCTCGTCGTCTTTTTTCTTTGATGACAGCAGGTTGCAGGCGGGTACTTTTGGCGGTAGGTAGCGGTCTTTGGAGTTTATTCATTCATTATTTCTCTTTCGAATTATTCCGTAGACGTTTCCTTTTTATTATTTATTGATATCAGTTTTGAACCATCTAAAGCAGTAAGGATGATCGGGCATGAGTGAGCCAGAAAACGTCATCGAAATTCGTAATTTATCGAAAGATTATCGAGATTTTTGGGGTCGGCGGAAAGTTCAGGCGTTGAAATCGTTAAGCCTGGACGTAAAAAAAGGGGAGATCTTCGGCCTGCTTGGGCCGAACGGTTCCGGCAAAACGACCACGATGAAACTGCTGCTCGGGCTGTTGTTTCCGACCGCCGGGGAAGTGAAAATATTTGGTCAGCCATCTTCGAATGTTGAAAAGAACGAACGAATCGGGTATCTGCCTGAAGAGTCTTATCTGTATCGCTTTTTGAATGCAGATGAAACACTTGACTTTTATGGCCGTTTGTTCAACATGAGCAAAGCGGAACGGAAACGGCGTTGCGATGAATTGATTGAGCAGGTTGGCATTAAGCATGCCCGCAAGCGTCAACTGAAAGAGTATTCAAAAGGGATGACACGCCGAATTGGTCTGGCTCAGGCGTTGATCAATAATCCCGATCTGGTTCTGCTTGATGAACCTACCAGTGGGTTAGATCCAATTGGTACGCGCGACATGAAAGATATGATTCTCAAACTGCGCGATGAAGGCAAGACGGTGGTGATGTGTTCGCATCTTCTGGCTGACGTGCAAGACGTTTGTGATCGTATCGCGATCCTTTACGCCGGTGAGTTGAAAGTTGTCGGAAAAGTGGAAGACCTGCTCAAATCGAAAGAGCAAGAGCAATTTCTTACGACCAGCCTTAACGACGAAGCGCGTGCGGAAATTGAAGCTGTTTTGAAGAAACATAACGCAACACTCATTTCGTCGGATCGCCCGACCGCGACTCTGGAAGAATTGTTCCTGAAAACAGTGCAAATCAGCCAGGACAATCCTGGTCAGCGATTTGTTTCTGAAGAGGGTACCAAATCTCCGCTGGATCAAAAAGAAAATCCAGAATCGAAATCTTCCAGCTAGTTTGGCTGTGTTGCTGACTCAATAATTATTATCCATCGTTTGATGGTTTGTTTCTTTCTTTTCCTGCGTCTTATTTAATTGGAGTACAACGAGCAATGTCATTTGACGTTGTCGGATTTAATCTGGCCGAAGGCGTAGTACACTTCCTGAAAGTGTTTGGTGGTGTACTTGGTGCTGCGCTATTATTCGCATTTCTGATTTCACTGTTAAAATTTGGCCGCCGCGGTGCGGGGCTGTTTTTTCAGGGAATTGGGCGAGGGTGCAGCGATTTCATTCATACCTCTCCCAAAAGAGTCTGGGCGATAACGGTACTGACATGGAGAGAGGCGACCCGAAAAAAAGCCTTGTTCGTGTTTGTGATTTTCGCCCTGCTGCTGATGTTTGCAGGCTGGTTCCTGGGCGGTTCGGTTGATCGTGCAGATTTGCAGGTGAAGAACTACATCAGTTTTATTCTTAAAGCAATTACCTGGCTGACGTTGCCGGTGATCCTGCTTCTTTCCTGCTGGGGATTGCCAACCGATATTAAAAATCGATCGCTGCATACGGTGGTGACAAAACCTGTCCGCAGGCAAGAAGTGGTGCTGGGGCGTTTCTTCGGTTTTACCCTTGTTGGTACTGTCGTGCTGCTGGTGATGGGAGTGACCGGCTATTTCTGGATTGTGGGGCAAGTTCCTGACGAAGCCCGCAAAGAACTGATCGCGCGGGTTCCCGTTTATTGCGATAGCCTGTCGTTTTTTGATAACGCGGGGAATGAATCGGACAAAGGGAAAAATGTGGGCGATGTCTGGATGTTCCGAAGTTATATCGAAGGAGCCAGCAAAGAACATGCGGCGTTCAAGTACGATAACCTCGATATTGCTGCGATCAAACGAGCCGGGAAATTGCGGCTGGAATACAACTTCGAAGCCTTCCGAACTCATAAGGGAGACATTAATCAGCGACTGCTTTGCAATCTGGTCATTGTGAATAATAAAACGGGGACGAGATATCTGATGGATCGCCCGATTCAAGTTCAGGAATTCAGCAACCGGGTCTCTGAAAAGACAATCACTTTAGAGGAAACCGTTAGCTACCTTGAAGATAAAGTAGTGAAAGATGGAGAGAGCAAACAAAGGGTTAAAAGAACGGCCAATTTATATGATGAAATCTTGGCGGGCAACTCGATAACCGTTGAAGTTTTCTCTTTAGATAGCGGACAGTTTTTGGGAATGGCTCGCCCCGATTTATTTATCAAAATGCCGGACCATTCTTTTGCTTCCAGTTACTTCAAGGCGATTTTTGGTGTCTGGCTGCAAATGCTGGTGATTGTTGTGATTGGTGTCACCGCCAGTTGTTTTGTTAAAGGACCAGTTGCGACGCTGCTCACCTTCGGAATTGTGATGGTGGGGGCAACCGGGCTTAATGAACTGATGCGAGGACTTGCAGCCGGTACGCAGGAAGGGGGGGGGCCGTTTGAAGCCTCCTATCGCATGCTGTTCCATTTGAATCCCTCGACTGAAATTGATGCTGGTCCGTTAACCAGCGTCATGGAAATTGTCGATCAGGTGATGCTCGGATTTCTTTGGACGATTCAACATCTGTTCCCGCGATTCGATTTTTTCAACATGAATCAGTATGTCGCTAACGGTATCGATGTTCCCTGGCAAGCAACCTTACTTCCCAGTATCGCTGTTACGCTGGCCTTTGTTATTCCTTGTTTACTTCTTGGTTATTTCTCTCTGCAACTTCGCGAAATGGAAGCAAAAT
>JAJRTM010000288.1 GCA_024278285.1 Planctomycetota bacterium | reverse complement strand
GCTCCCCAATTACGATGTCTTCGATGAACGACGTTATTTCCGCCCAGCCGATTCTGTTAAACCGATACAATTTCGTGGGAAGAAACTGGGAGTTCACATCTGTGAAGATGCGTGGTTCGGTCAGCCCGATACTTTTTATCATACGCGACCGGTTTGCGAATCAGACCCGGTTCAGGATTTGATCGATGCCGGTTCAGAATTACTGATTAACCTTTCCGCCAGCCCGTTTGAGATCGATAAATCAATCCGCAGGCATTCCATCTTTCAGGCACATTGTCAACGTGGAAATATTCCTTGCTTGTTTGTGAATCAAGTGGGGGGAAATGACGATCTTGTTTTTGACGGGGCTTCGTTTGTATTAAATAGACAGGGCCAAGTTGTAACACAACTGAAGGCATTTGAAGAAGAATTACGAATCATTGATTTCCATGATGAAATGAAAACCGAAGAGTTACTAATTTCTTCGCGGTCTGAACAACTTTTGCAAGCACTCACGTTGGGATTGAAAGATTACGCGAAAAAATGTGGATTTCGTGAAGCCGTTTTAGGACTTTCCGGCGGCATCGACAGTGCAGTGGCCGCTTGCCTGGCTGCGTATGCGTTTGGACCGGAAAATGTCCACACACTAATGATGCCCTCCCGCTACAGCAGCCAGCACAGTATTGATGATTCAGTGTTGCTGGCGAAAAATCTGGGCATTGAAGCGATTGAAATTTCGATTGATGAAATCCATCGATCTTACGAACAGTCGCCGATTATCACAGCAGATTTATCGAGCCAACCTGCGGGGCTGGCGGATCAAAATTTGCAAGCGAGAATTCGCGGAGCGATCGTGATGATTCGTAGTAATCGACATGGTTGGTTGCCGCTGGCAACGGGAAATAAAAGTGAACTCGCGGTCGGCTACTGCACATTATATGGTGATATGGCGGGCGGCTTTGCCGTTTTGTGCGATGTTCTGAAAAGAGATGTCTACGCTGTCGCAACCCACATCAACCAAAAAGCAGGTCGAGAAATCATTCCTGAGCATATCATCAATAAACCACCCAGTGCAGAGTTGGCGCCCGATCAATTCGATCAAGATTCTCTGCCCGAATACGATCTCCTTGATGCAATCCTTGAAGGACTCGTTGAGCAGGAAAAATCGGCGAAAGAACTTTCAAAAACTTACCCTGAAGAAACGGTCCGCTGGGTTCTCAATAAATTAGATCGCAACGAATTCAAACGCAGACAAATGCCCCCTGGCATCAAACTAACTCCCCGAGCCTTCGGCAGCGGTCGCCGTATGCCCATCGCTGCCCGATATACACATTTTCAATCGGATGAAAAATAGATCCGTTTTTTGGTAGGGGAAATATCTTCGTTGATGTTAATCGAACAGGCACACCTGCAATGATAACACGAAATATTTTCACTGCACCAGTTAATTCCAGCGAGTCACTTCGGTGAATGCTTGAGAAATTTGGCTGCGGAGAATCTCTTTCTCTGTTTCAGGAGCCGTCGGAAGCAATCTTCGCAGTAATCCCAACGCATCGCCAGGCCTGCCTGCTTTAATTGAGATCAAAGCCAGGTCTCGCCGGGTTTCATACTGACTCGGTTGCAGCAACAGTAACCGATTTTGAACCTTTAACGCATGAATCCATTGTTCCTGCTCCACATACAGCACTTTCAAGTTATTCAGCATTCGAGTAAAAATTGCACGGGAGCCAACGGGCTTTAATCCCGATTTCGCCTCTCTGCGCGAAACATCTGCAATGGTCTGAACCCAATCGAGGCAGCTATCGTATCCCAGACAGCGACCCGGTGTGTAAGCATCGAGAAAAACAGGCCCCTCAATGGTTTCCATACGTGTTAGAAAATGGGCAGGGGCAGCGGCGCCGTGCAAATCGATCCCAGCTCGGCGGGCAACTGCAATATACGCAATCGAAAGGCTGATCGGAATTCCGCGCCCGGTAGTGATCACACTATTCAGAAAACTTCCTTCAGCCGCACCAAATGCAGAACTTTCGCCATGCAAACCGTGATGCCCGCCCAAGAATTCTCCCAGAAACTCGGCTTGTGAAGTGGGAGAATGCAGAGAATAAATTTCCCTGCGAATTTCATCGGCTCGTTCGTCAATCCACAAAAGTGAATGATCAAAATCGAGTTCGGGATAATAATCGCGTGCCAATTCTAAGGCAGCGACAGAAAGATCAACATCTTCGTTACGCTCACATAATTTGAGAAATTCGTGATCTTCTTCAAACTCTTCGCGGATATTATTGAGATTCATCAGACTGATCGCATCCTGTTCTTACCGTATTCAGATCCTTCTGTTTCAGAGAAAGGACTCCTCTGTGTTGGTGAACGTGAATCGTTCAACCAAGTCATTTAATATCCTACCCGCAGATTGATTCAGGCACAATCGGAAACTCCTTTTTCTTTCTTCCATGAAAAAAGGGGAAAACTTCAGCAAGAGGCTCAGTTTCGTATTGACAATCCCGTTGGTTGTTTGCTCTGCCTAAAGTAGTACGAATCTGGAATAATACAGTGTACGGTGAAGAAGATCGCATTCGTTTAACTGTATTGCGGTTAACGGCAAGCCGAAGGCGTATGCGTACGTGGGCTGGACAATTAAGGATTGCAAGTCGCAGTTGTCAGATTATTGTTGGGAACCTTTATTGGGTTTCACCCAGTGTGACTTTAAGTGTTTCTTTTTTGTCGTCTCTCAGAACGGTAATTTCCAATTCATCTTTCGGTTTTTT
>JAJRTM010000287.1 GCA_024278285.1 Planctomycetota bacterium | reverse complement strand
CCACATCCGCGATGTGCCCGGTCGCTTACCAGACAGACCGAGAGGTTCTTGACGCCGTGATGAGAATGCTCGGCGAACAAGCGAAAATTGTCCAGATAAAAAATACGCTTCAACCAAATCGCCTGCTGGTCAGCCAATCATGCCTGAAAGAATTAAAACAAAACTTCCCCAACGCCCAGATTTCTGCCCTCTCTCCCATAACATTGACACCACAGGGCAACTTGGCAAATATTACTGAGCAGTGAAAAATCCCCATAAACCAATTAAAATAACGCATTATTTACCTTCAAATTGCTCAATAAGTATCAATCAATTTCAAGCCTGCGTTCCTCATCGTGGAAATCTGTCGAGTTTACGCCAATTTTCATTTTCAGCAGAATTTTCTCGCTTTTAGACAACAGATCAATTATTATCTATTAGTTCACCACATCCGGTCTCTTACGATGTGACGTTCTGTTTTGCGAGACAATTTTTTATATTTCCAAACTTACCAGTAAGTGATTCCAGAAGCACGTTCGTGTCATATCACTTTAATTACGGGGCGGGAAATGTTGTCAAATCGATACCCTTGTCAGTCAGGGTGGATGAACGAGTCTTTGCAGAATGAGTAGCGTACTCTATAAGGAGGTACACTTTATGGATTCTTATCGCAACCAGACAGCCCGCGATATCATGATCAAAAAGGTCATCACGCTTCGCCCGCATGTACATGCCATGGACGCCATCAAAATTATGCTCAAGCATAAAATTGCAGGAGTTCCCGTGGTTGATACGCTCGGGCAGTACGTGGGAGTCTTCACTGAAAAAAGTTCGCTCAGCCTGTTGATTGGTGTTGAATACGAAAGTAATCCGACAACTGAAATCAGTCACTATGTAGATACTGAAGCTGCGACGATTGATGAGGAAACAGACCTGCTGACCATTGTGAACATTTTCCTGAAAAAACCGTATCGCAGACTGCCTGTTCTGCGCAATGGAATTGAACTGGTCGGACTGGTTTGCAGACGCGATGTGTTGCGTGCGTTCCACCGTGGTGTGAAACAGCAAACGACCACTTCAGATTCCGGTATTCTGTTCTTAAGTGGACTAATGGAAAGAGAAGATTCAACCGTCCTTCCTTAATTGTCATCAACCCAGCAAGAAGCCATTTGTTAAGTCGTGTAACTCGCTTTTCTCCCCGCGGGTTGCACGACTTTTTTTACACCGTAATTGACCATCTACGCTTTTTTAAAACATCGGGCAAGCATTAATTGTTCGAGCAATTCCTAACCCGGCGCAGCCGGAACCAAATAAGTTTTACCCAGGGAACCACGAAAGAAGATACAAACATTTGTTTAACGGCAAGCCGAAGGCGACTGCGTCAACAGGTTTGCTTGATGGGAAGGTGGCGAACCGCGAATAAACGTGAATTTTCGCGAATAAACTTTCAGTTATAGTATCTGTTCTTTTTCCTTTTCTTTGCGTGAAACTCTTTTTTCTATATTTTTCTCTTTTTGTTTTGCCTCAGTGTTCTCTGCGCCTCCGTGGTTCACTTCTTTCTTCTTTGTGTGAAAAAATATCCTGCCACTATTGCGCAGCATTTCGTTGATAAGATACTAACCCGGCGCAGCAGGAACCAAACAGGAAGAATGTAGGTTAGGCTTTCCAGCCTGACACGAAATTGCACTGATATTTCAATTAATAATTCAGAGCTCACTGGTAAACGAGAGAGTGATTATTTTGGAAACCACATTTGTCAGGCTGGAAAGCCTAACCTACGATTCTTCAAAACATCTTACCACTTTTGCACAGCACTTCATTGAAAAGAGCTTAATGATTCATTTTCGTAAAAAAGTACGCAACAACCGGATGAACTTATTTTGCTATGATATTGAATCTCCCCCGATAGAAATCTTTCATTTCCAGCAGAGAAAGGTGTAGAATAAATGCCGGTTGTTTTATCGGTTAAAGAAATGTAATGATAAACGGCAAAGGTTTTTCACGGCAAAGGTTTTTCTATGTCAGACGCTGAAAATCATTCAATGCAGCATCCACATTTAACTCGTCGGCAGATGGTGCAGGCTGGAACGGTTGGGCTGCTTGGTTTGGGCATGAACCACCTGGAGCAACTCCGCGCGGCAACGTTGAATCCTCAAAATCAAAAATCGGTCATTTACATATTCCTCTCTGGTGGTTTGGGTCAGCAAGACAGCTTTGATTTGAAGCCAGATGCCCCGGCAGAGATTCGTGGTGAATTCGATCCCATTTCGACCAAAGTGCCGGGGCTACAAATATGTGAGCACTTGCCGATGCTCGCGCAGCGTAGTGATAAATGGTCGCTGGTACGCAGTCTCACCCATTCTCACAGCGAACACTCGGCTGCGCACATGGTGATGCTCTCTGGCAGAAGTAAGCTGCCTCCCGGCTTTAATCCTTCCATGCCCAGGCCATCAGACCACCCTTCCCTGCCTGCTATCGCCGGGCAGTTACTCCCTGCACAAAATAATCTGCCACCTGCAATTATTCTTCCAGATAAAATGGTGCATCGATCCGGACGGGTTATTCCGGGGCAAATGGCTGGTGTCATGGGAGCTCAGCACGATCCCTTCTTCCTCCAAGCTTCCCCTTATAATCCGAAATCTTATGGAGCATGGCCCGAATACGAATTTCATCATGCTCGCGGAGGAGAAAACTCAGCCAGGTTAAAATTTCAGTCTCCCAATCTTTCGGTTCCGGAAGGAATGCAACTTTCTCGTGTCAAAGCGAGAATGGACTTGCTACACCAAATCGATGCCCAGCAAAAACAACTCCAGCAGTTACAGGAAATGGATAACTTTGATCGCTATCAAAAACGTGCCATTTCGATGCTGATGGATGAGAAAATGAAACATATTTTCGATGTCACCAAAGCAGAAGATAAAACACTTGATCGCTACGGGCGGAACGTTTTTGGTTGGTCACTGTTACTGGCGCGCCGGCTGGTCGAAGCAGGTGTGAGTCTGGTACAGGTTAACCTGGGAAACAATGAAACCTGGGACACACATGGGAATGCGTTTCCGAATTTGAAAAACTACCTGTTACCGCCGATGGACCGCTCTGTTTCCGCATTACTGGATGATCTTGAAGATCGCGGTTTGCTTGATGATACTCTAATTGTCATGGCTGGTGAATTTGGCAGAACGCCCAAAATCTCCCATCTTCCCTCGGCTTACAAACTCCCCGGACGTGACCATTGGGGGAAAGTCCAAACTGTATTTCTGGCAGGGGGTGGAATAAAAGGGGGGCGAGTGATCGGTGCCTCCGACAAAATCGGTGGCGAACCGATCAGCGATCCCCAAACTCCTGAAAACCTGGCTGCCACTATTTACAAATCACTCGGAATTCCACCAAAATCTCACTGGAACGATCTGCTCAACCGCCCCATCCCGGTCTACAACGGCACTCCAATTACCGGATTAAGTTAGGAATAGTCATGAAATAAATTCCTTATTTCATGGGATTCAATTTGTAGGGTGCGTCGTGACGCACCTTTTTCACCACACGATTAGGCTGTTGCGTCACGACGCACCCTACGATAAACCTAAAGTGCAAGCTAAGCCAAAGATCACTCGAAACTTACGACTTCTTATCAATATCACTCGTCTCAGCAGCATCCGCAGGGACTGCTTCATCTTGCTTCTCTTTTGATGTTGCTGAATCAGATCCACCACAGCCGATAAAACAAATGGCTAGAACTGCAAACGCGCAGCCAAATAAAACTTGATTGACAAATAACTTCATGGCAGCCGGATAGGGTACGCTATACGTACCCAAGATCCCCCCAGCATAAAGCATCTTCAAAGGTAGCGCAATTACCCCGAAGATGTGGCACGTACACTATTTCGTTGTAGTAACCTATTCGAACTATTTCTTTTTGGCTTCTAATGCGAAGTCGAATGTTTTTCCACCTTCGGGAACATCCGCAGATAACGTCGTTTTCTCATCGGAACTATATTTGGGTGGCAAGTGCTCAACCCCCTGTGCTCCTGCCTCTGGACCTTCTGCAAGAGGAGACCCGTCAGGCATCGCATACTTGGAAATAATCACCTTATATTTACCTACCGGACACCCTTCACGACCATTTAGATCTTTAATTGTATATGCACCATCGTCACCTGTGGCACCGTAGCATGGCCTGCCAGGCCCCATAAACGTAACCGATGCCCCCTTGAGCGGCTCGCCATTGAGTGTGACATTCCCTGAAACCGGAACAACGCCAGGCAGGTCTTCGTCGCCACCGCCACAGCCGATAACAGCAACAACCGTAAACAGTAAAGGGACGATACACATCTTGGAAATTGTAATCATTAGTGGCTCTTTTACTCTTTTCGTCTATCTAAAAAAACGAGATGCCCAAGATTAGAATCCAGGAACATCTCGGATGTGAAAAAACTTCAAATTCAGAACACTGCATGCTCTACTCTAGAATTCACCAATTACTCTACCATCTGCAATATATGCGAGGTTTCGCCGGGTTGTTGTATCAATGTTTTCACTGATAAACCGGACAGAGCCGTCAGCCAGGCAGACCTGCAAACCTCCAGGATGAGTACTACCAGGAGCACTCCAGTCCCCAAGTGAGTTTCTCGTTGTGTTGGCAAATGGTGGTGACAACCAAGAGCAACAAGGCCAGAAGTTAATCCCTCTACTGTAGGTAAAATCGACTCCGCCACCGACCCACTTAGTGTACCCCCAAGCTGGTGCGACACCGTTTTTGACATCAAAAGTCGTTTCTATCACAGCAACAGTGTTGCTTGTTCCATCTGAAATATCACGGAATCTGCATCTGGAAGATATACCAAACATTTTTCGAGTTGATCTTGACTCGTTAATCCACAGTTGACGCCAACTCGAATAACGAGTTACTGAAAAATCGTAAGAGGTTTTGGCACCAGCATGTCCATTGCTGTTTGCCCCATCGTAGACTCGATAATGCACCCCATTGCCCGTGTAATATGGGTTTCCGTCATCTGAGGGACAAGTCAATGGAGCAAGTGTTCTACTGACAACAAAAGCATTGGGGCTTGCCGAAGTCATTGTACTTGCCAAAGGGGAAGCTCCCGAACGAACGTAAGAGCCAGAAGGAGCTGTTGGTACAAACTGATCAAACAATGGTGCTTGCTCAAGGAATGGCAACAGGCCAATCCAACCACGTGTATTTAAGGTAAATCCAGTTGTAGTTGTCGTTTGCCCACCTCCGGCGGTGACTGCGCCATCCGCTACTGCACCGAAAGGGAACACATTGTGGACATCATGGTAATTGTGCAAGGCCAAACCAATTTGCTTCAAGTTGTTTTTGCACGAACTTCGTCGTGCTGCTTCTCTGGCTTGTTGTACTGCTGGTAGTAACAATGCCACGAGTATTGCGATAATCGCAATGACCACCAGCAACTCAATCAGTGTGAAGCCAAGCCTTTTTTGACTATATTTCCGCATCGGAAACCTCCTTCAAAAAATGGAAAAAAGAACACTTTGACGTATCAAAACGCCACGAATGCGAGATTGCAGAAAATTGCAAAACAGATATGAACACGCACCCTGTGTACAGCGTACTGT
>JAJRTM010000286.1 GCA_024278285.1 Planctomycetota bacterium | reverse complement strand
CGGTTTGCTGATACTCGGATTGATTGAAGAATTGCCTGATACAGCGGATCGGTCGTCTCTTTGAAGACGTCGTTGCCACACAGTGCGAAACCGCCTTGTTGCTTTGCCAGCGGAGCGCGAAGCAGTAACGATTTTTCGGGATGCGAAAGATTGCAATAGGATTGCAGCACAGGGAAATTCAACTCAATCGCTTTTGTTCCCTCTTTCTTTTTATTGCTGTGGCAGGTGCCACACCGTTTGGCCAGCTTTCCATAAGGTAATGCAGCCGGGTACATCCCACTGCCCAGGGCGGCGTAAGTGCCGGGATAAGTGGCGCTGGTGTCAATCCAAAGTCGAATCGTTTTATGTTCCCGTTCGCTTAATTTAACGTCATGATGTGTTCCGTTAATATATTGCATCAATCGACTGGCTGAACTGCCAATTGTTCGGGGGGCGCGATTGGAATAAGGCTGATTACGTCCGTCCGCCACGAGTGCATGTTTTACCATCGTCCAATAACTGATTGAATACTTTGGCGTGTGATCACCACTGAAATCGAGACCGGCTTCACGTCGATCCGGGCGATGACATTCGACACAATGTTGATTCAGAATTGGTTGAACATCACGCGGATAATCCAAAACGGAAGGGACATCTTTGATGGGGGTTACTTTGTGGGGCGGCTTCATCAAAGCCATTAAACTTTGGCCAACCGGAGCCGTGTGCGACCGCTGTTCATGGCAACCGATACAACTGGTTCGTTCGCCTGGCTGAATGGTGACAAAACTTTGCATCCGCTTGACGGATAAATCGTCTTTATCCAAAGCAACCAGAAACAACGATCTGACTGCAGGCAGTTCCATATACGCTGAACCGTCCGGCTCGACAGGAACGGTTCCCAAGATTCTCGCCATCGCGAAGGTGCCGCCTATGCTTAATGGTTCCATGCCGCCGGAAAAATGAACCGGTTCGGGAAGCTGTTCCAAGACAAGCAAATTTTTTATTTCTCCCGGTTTGATTCCTTCCATGTTGCGACCGTTATAAATATCAGTTAGTACCAGTTCGCCTGTCTCTTTGGAAAGATCGGCGTGAGAACCAATGATCGGTTCTCGTTTTCTTGCACGAATCGGTCGCGGTTCATGGCACTGCATATGCCTTTGGTCGGCAGGCAGTTCATAAACCAACTCTTTATTCCCCTCGCCATCCATGACATAAATGCCCTTTGGGTTTGCGACGAGGAAACAGTTTTCGGTGATTGCATACGGGTCGCGAAACAACTCATTCCCTTTGCTGATTTTCTTCGTCACCGGACGAACATCCGGCCCTGCACTGGGATCAACAATTGTGACGTGTCCCATGTGTTCGGGCATTCCGTGACCGGGTGAAAACGAAGCGACTACTTTGTTTGTATTCGGAATCGATTTGGCATCCAGCATCGCGACGCCACCAAATTCATTCCCGTACCAGATCATCTGCCCGGTGCCATCCGGGTTGACTGTCCACAAATGATGAAAATGAACCTGAGAGCGATCTACATATTCCCAACGCATGTAAAGGACGCGACCATCATTCAAAACCCAGGGCGTATTGTCGTGATCGTTATTGCTTGAAATCATGCGGATGTTGCTGCCATCTGCTTCGCAGCGATAAAGCGTAGCGACCCGGCTGAACCAGCAGTTGACGAACCGCCGACATCGACTCGAACCGAATATGATCCCGCCATCGGGCAGGTAAGTCGGTTCAATATCGTCATCTGGGCCATCGGTTAGTTGTGTCAAACCAGTTCCATCGATATTGATTTCATAAAGATGATAAGTTTCCGTTCCCCCTTTGCGATAAGAGAAAAGAATCTTTGTTCCGTTATAATGCAATTGCGGATCTCGCACGCCTCCCTGTGGATCGTCCAGCAAGACCTTCAATTTTTTGGTGCGCAAATTCAACCTGCACAATCTCCCGCCATCCCCATAGCCTCGTAATGTTTCATCTTGAAGCGATTTCCCAAACGCACGCTTGGGGCCGTCTCCGTAATCGCAACTGTAATTCCCAAAACTGACGTACCAATGATCTCGCCCTGAAACACGCGTCGCAAAGATAATCTCCTCCACGCCATCCATCGGGCCATCGAGAAGGTTTGTCAGCAACTTTCCGGGAGTCGCTGCAGAAGCATCTGCTGCCCAGGCAGAGTCTGTACCTGCTGAGAAAAGCAAACCAGTTGCAACCAGCAGTTTGATGCAGGACCGCATTATCGAATGGATATTCATGGTGATCGAATCCTTATCATCTTCTTAAAAGAAGTTACAACGAAAGCAGGTACGCAGTTAAATCGTTAATTTCTTGCTTGCTTAACGTATCTGTTTTGCCGTGCTGTTTCTTTTTGTTGTTTTTGGTGAGGACATCTTTAATGGTCAATGCGCGACCATCGTGAAGGTAGGGAGCAGTGCGGTAGGCTTCAATTAAGGAAGGGGTATCGTAACGGCCGTCCGGTTCGTTTGAACTGAGTACCCCGACGTTATGCTTTTTCTTATCGGTAAAATACGGGGCAGGATGGCATCGCGCACAATTTGCTTTTCCTTCGAATAAATTCTTGCCCCGCAGCGCTGCTTCAGTCAACTTACCATCTGCTGTAAGATGCGGACTCGGCAGTGGTCGCAACGAAACCAGATAAGCGAACAGATCTTCAACCTGCTGTTCGGTAGGCACAATTCCGTTTGTCGATTCCAGTCCCCCCTTAACACAGTCGCGAGCAGACGCTTTGGTGGCCCGTCGATTCATGGGCTCGGTTTTGTCGAAATGAACCAGGCTGAGTGTATCTTTCGGATTCCCGATTCCATCACTCAGAAAATCCCATCGCAATCCATCGACACGGCCTTCGTTTGCATGACACGATGCACAACTGTGCCAACGCTGGAAGGCATGATCGGCATTGTGGAAAATGATCTCTCCACGACGAACTGAATTTGGTTCCGGTTGCGATCCCAGGGAAATATTTCCTCGCGGTTTCCCCGTGGCCGGATCAAGGACCGCAACAGATCCCGAATAATAGTTAGCCACAAACAGATTTTTATTGTCTGGAGAAAGAGCCAGTCCACGCGGCCCGACTCCTCCCGAACGCGAACGCCGAATCGCACCTGCGATATAAAGGGCTGTTAAATCGTTCTGAAGTTCCCTGATTTTCGTTTTGTTCTGTTGAATCTGCACCCAAATGTTAGCCAGTGATCCATCTTTGAGAGACGCCAGTTGCTCAGGCACTTTGCCTTCCAGCATTTGATGTACCAGGCCAATATCAACAAACGAAATTTCATGCACGCCGGTATGGCTGATGCAAAGCTGGTTGCCATCACTTGAACAAACAACAGAATGCGGATCGGCTGCCCCTTGCATTAAATCATCAAGCAGCATCGTAGCCAGCCGCGTTCCTTTAGCGATATCGATCACACTCAAAGCAAACGTATTGACCCAGCCTCGTTCGAGTTGCGTAATCGGCAAATTAAATCGCCCCAATCCATGTACCACATAAGCCCATTTTCCGTTTGGACTGATACAAACCCCCTGAACCATTGTTGAACCGGGAGGTAATTTTACCAACGAGGCCGGTTCGAGCGTACCCGCTTTGAAGATACTGACCTGGGCAGATAACGTCGGATCTGTCCCCAGACCCAAAGGAAGTAAATTGGCGACAACAACATATTGTTCGTCAGGTGTCACCGCGATACAACTCGGTTCACGAACGACTGGAATTTCCTTAATCAGACGAACCGGGCTTTGGCTTAAATCAATGACGGAAATAGAATGTCTATCCTGATTCCCAACAAACAATCGCTGCATTTTATCTGCAATTGCAAGCGAGACAGGCCATTTGCCCACGGTAATTCTCGTAGTAACTTTTAAGCTGGCCGTATCAATAACTGCAACCGTGCCCGCGGCATGTTCTGTCACATAAAGCTTGCTCGCATCACCAGACAAAACCAGCCCCTGCGGACGACCATTCAAAGCAACCTCGCCTCGCTTAGCCATTTTATTCACATCGAGAACCACTAAAGAGTTACTGGTTCGATCAGTAACATAAATCGTCTTACCATCCGGCGAGGCAACGATATTAATCGGCGAACGATAAGCTGCTGACGGAGGACTCGCAGGGGAATCTGCCCGAGCCCGGATTTCAAATTGAGGGGCCAAAAATATCGCCCCAGATATTGCAAGAATTCTTCCCAGGCAGAACAGACGATTAGACGTAGACTGATTCATTATTGAAATCTCCTCAGTTGATTGGGCTGATACTGTACTCTGTTTATACACTTTAGCTTCGTTAAAAGCAACTAAAGTTTTGCAATCAGGTAGACGTATGAGCCATATCGCGGGAAGAGATTTTGTTTTTCAGGTCAAAATTGGCTTGACGACATGACCATGAACGTCAGTCAATCGGAACGCTCTTCCCTGGTAGCGGAACGTTAAGCGTTCGTGATCAATCCCGAGCAAGTGCATCAATGTTGCCTGCAAATCGTGAATGTGCACCGGATTTTCGACAATGTTATAACAGTAGGGATCGGTCTGACCGTGGGAAATCCCCCCTTTAATTCCGCCGCCTGCCATCCAGATGCTGAAACAGCGCGGGTGATGATCGCGACCGAAATTTGCACCGACCAGTTTTCCTTGACAATAATTGGTGCGTCCGAATTCGCCTCCCCAAATGACAAGCGTTTCATCGAGCAGGCCGCGTTGTTTCAAATCTTGAATCAGCGCTGCGGCTGGTTGATCCGTTTCCGCACATTGCTTTTTGATACCGCCGGGCAAACCGCCGTGATGATCCCAACCTTGATGATACAACTGGATAAACCGTACGCCGCGCTCGGCTAATCGCCGGGCAAGTAAACAGTTCGCCGCGAATGAACCGGGGTTCTTGGAATCTTTTCCATACAGATCAAAAATATGTTTCGGCTCTTTGCTCAATTCAGTCGCTTCCGGGATAGAAGCCTGCATCCGGAACGCGAGTTCGTACTGGGCGATACGGCTTTCAATTTGTGGATCAACATGATGCACCTGCTGTAGTTCATGCAATTGATTCAACGCATCCTGCATTCCTCGACGAGATTTTGTATCGATCCCCGGCGGGTTATTCAAATACAAAACGGGATCTTTCCCGGCACGAAAACGAACTCCCTGATGCCGTGAAGGTAAGAATCCACTTCCCCATAACCGCGAAACAAGCGGCTGGCCTCCCTTGTTTTTGGTTGTCATCACAACAAAATTGGGCAGGTCTTTATTGTCACTTCCCAGCCCATAACTGAGCCACGCGCCAATACTGGGGCGTCCGGGTAATTGCGAACCGGTTTGAATGTGCGTCACGCCGGGACCATGATTGATCGCTTCGGTGTGCATCGTTTTAATGACGCACAGTTCGTCCGCGACTTTTGCAGTGAACGGTAATTGATCGCTGAACCACTGCCCGGATTCGCCATGCTGTTTGAACTTGAACGGAGAGCCGACCAAAGGGAGACTCGATTGATTGCCCGACATCCCGGTCAACCGCTGCTTGCCCCGCACTTCAGCCGGTAGTTGCTCGCCATGCTTTTTATTGAGCAACGGCTTGTAATCAAACAGATCCATCTGCGATGGCCCACCCGCCTGAAACAGAAAGATGACCCGCTTCGCTTTCGGAGCATGATGCAGCGCCTGTAAAACGCCATCCGTTTTCGCCTGGGCAGAGGTTGGCGACATCAAATCACAAAGCGAAATCGCCCCCAGACCCAACCCAAACTGATTCAAAAACAATCGTCGATTCATGATAATATTCTCTTTTCCCTAACGCCTAATCCCTAAGGATCGCTCGAATAATTAATGTAAGACTTCAATTTATAGTAAGCGGCAAGGCGCTAGCCGCCGGTATTGTGTGTTGCTTCACAGGGGGTATCCACCTTTACCGACGACCGGCGGCTAGCGCCTTGCCGCTTTCGTTGTTCATTTTTGAGCACCCATTAAGATGCGACAGTAATTGTTCGAACAATACTAACGCCTAATCCCTACTACCTAACGCCTATCTTTTCATTACCCCTTCATCGAAATTCAACAACGTGTTCGCGACGATGCTCATGGCTGCCAATGTTGCGGGGTCTAGTTTTTCGTCTGGTTTTTGATCTCCTACCGAGAGATACTGCTTGGCTCGCTGCGGTTCTTTTTTGAATTGTTCGTATTGTGATTGATAAAGGGCATGCAACACATCCAGTTCCTGTTGTGTTGGCTGCCTGGAAGTGAGTGTGCGGAACAGATCACGGAACAATTTTTGATTCGGTTCTTTATGTTGTTGCAATAATTTCTGTGCTAACATTCGTGACGCTTCCACGAATTGCGGGCCGTTCATCAAGACGAATGCTTGCAGGGGCGAAGATGTTTTTTCGCGTTTCACCCGGCAGACATCCCGCTTGGAAGCATCGAGTGTCATCATCACAGGTGCTGGTCCGGTTCGTTTCCAGTACGTGTAAAGCGATCTGCGATACAACCCCTCTCCCTTGCTGCGGGCCGTCGGTTTGAAGGAGACTTCAACTTCGTAAGGCTTCACAGAGACACCACCAATTTTATCAACCAATAGCCCTGCGGTTGCAATCGCGTTGTCTCGCAGCATCTCCGCAGGAAGACGATAACTGGGAGCATGCGCCAGCAGGCGGTTTTCGGGATCACGTTTAAGTAACTCTTTTGACACCGCAGAAGATTGACGGTACGTGGCGGACATGACCATCTGTTTGACTAACCGTTTGACATCCCAGCCATGCGTCATGAAATCGTTCGCGAGCCAATCGAGAAGCTGCGGGTGCGTGGGCGGCTCTCCCTGTGAACCGAAATCCTCGGGAGTTCGCACCAGTCCCTCTCCGACAATCATTTGCCAATACCTGTTGACCGTCACGCGAGCGGTCAGCGGTTGTTTTGGATCGGTCAACCATTTCGCCAGCCCCAGTCGGTTTTTGGGTGCGTCTTGCGGAAATGGATTCAAACTGGCAGGCGTCAGCGATTCCACTTTATCGCCCCGGGCATCGTAGGCCCCGCGGATTAAAAAGTACGTTTGACGCGGCTTCGGTTTTTCCTGCATCACCATAATTTCCGGGATGGAATCGACCAGCTTGTTATGCTGTTCTCTAAGTGATTGAAGTTCTGTTTCTGTTTTTTTGTATTCCGCATTGCCTAATGCCAAATGGAGTTCCAAAAGTTGCTCAGCCTGCGTGAATGTGAATTTCAATCCCGGCTTCTCTAATAAGTGATAGAGATCCTGTAAAGAATGCCCATCGTGTAATTGTTGAATTTCTACTGATGTTAACTGCCGATTATAAACTTCAAATTCATCCACCAGGCCGTTCGTAAAACCACGATCCCGCATCCG
>JAJRTM010000285.1 GCA_024278285.1 Planctomycetota bacterium | reverse complement strand
CAGTCCATTGGCAAGTTCCAATGACAGGTAATTTGTTTTTTAATGATCTTTTGAAGACAATGAATACTGCGAAATCAATTAAGAACAGCAAAAAAGTAAAATGGGAAAGTTACATAGAATTTTTTCCCGGACAGTATTGGGTTGTTCCTGACAACATGAACGGTAAGAACTTAACCTGTTTTGTCAGGCACAGCCTGACCCACGACTACTGCGACTGAAATAAAAGATCAATAAGAATTGTTGGAAGTGAGGCTGTTATGATTGTATCTTCAGAATTGAAATATGCTTTTGTCAGCACGGTAAAGGGGGGTACGAACTCTCTTTATCAGATTCTGGCAGAGCATTATCAAGGGGAGCGTTTTGGTGATTTTCACTGTAATGATGTCAGTGATATTCCAGCCGACTGGCATCTGTTTACAACGTGTAGGAATCCGTATTCACGAGCCGTTTCGATTTGGTTCAGTACGTGTATGAGAGGGAAAGATCGCTATTATTTTCGACAGATGTGTCCGAATCCCGATTCGTTTGAGGTATTCGCGGAATGGGCAGCGATCATGCAATCGCAAGTTCATCGTCTGAGTGAACCGCAACAGCAGCTTTTGATGACACAGGCACAACGACATGGTGAAATCGATTTCAACAGTATTTTACGCGTTGAATATTTATTGAGTGATTTTGCGAAACTTCCATTTGTGGAATCGACATTACCTGAGTTTCCAATTCTCAATCCAACAAGAAATCAGCGAGACTCGGCTGGGGATTATATGACAGAGCGAGCGATTCGAGCGGTACAAAGATGGATGGCTCCCGACTTCGAAAAGTACGGTTACTCACTCAAATTTCATGGCGAGTCTCCCATCGAAACTTCAGCCGCTTGATTTATTTCACCACAAAAGCTCAAAAATCACAAAGGAAACACGAAGAAAATCAAATCGTTTAACGGCAAGCCGAAGGCGACTGCGTCAACAAGTTTCAGGCGAGCCGGGGGTGTTAACCCCCTGGTGACTCTGCCGTCTAATGACCGGTTGCCACAACAGGACTGGTCAGAGATTTTAACACACGAAAGTCACCAAGGTCATCACTGACCCGGCTCGCCTGAAAATAGTAAACTTTTAACATTAGTAACACAGAGATCAAAGAGAAGAAAAAAACGTAGAGACCGTATTTGATGGGTGCAAGCACGCCATCCTACTTATTCAAGAGGACTAACAGATTCAATAGGGAGGTTAAAATGGGAACTGGATTTTTGCCTGATGGTGTTCTCAGTGGCGTGATGAACGAGTTGATTAATGTGCCTGGTGATTTTGCAGAAGTGGGAGTTTTCCAAGGCGCATTGTTCAAACGAATTGTTGCAGTCGCGCAGGTTTTACATCGCAAAACCCATGCTTTTGATAGCTTTGTCGGGATGGATGAACCGACCGAAAAGGATGCAGGGAAATACCCTAAGGGTGATTTAAGCAGTGGCGGGAAAGAAAACTTTCGTCGAATTATTCTGAATTCAATTCGCCAGCATCGCGATGTCAGTTTAGATACTGTTCAGCAAGCAGGTGTTGAAACCGATGCTATTCGAAACGATATTTTCTCTCTCTGGGATGGTTATGTTCCCGAGTGTTTGGAAAAGTGTCCGGTTTCTGAATTCGCTTTTATTTATATCGATCTGGATCATCACGATCCGACGCAGCAGGCGATTGAATGGGCGTGGCCGCGCCTGGTAGAAGGGGGACTGCTTGGGTTTGATGATTATTTCCCAGGCCGTCAAAAACTTGCCTCGCCGCCGATCGATGCTTTTCTGGATCGCGAACATGCGAATTTGAAGCTGTTGCACTTCGATAATAATCAAATTTTCATCCGCAAACAGCAGGAGCAATTTCAGCAGGATGTCGCCTAAAATATATCTGACTGTTACAACCGGAAAAATTGAAGCATCACTTGCAATTTACCGATTTCCCCATAACTGGTTCGTAATTCAGGAAAGTGCTGCGGATTTGTCTGCTCACGATAACTCATCAAGAACTATTGGTCGATAAATACCGTAGGGTCTGCTGTGCGGACCACCGCGTGTTACAGGGGTATCAATCCCCATTATGGTCCGCACAGCGGCCCCTACATCTTTTCAAAATTGAATCTCATTCATGTCAAATCTTACGGTGACAACAGGACTTGTCAGCGGTCTGGATATAGCCGGACTGGTGGAAGCGTTGTCGTTGAATGAACAGCAGGCAGTGAAGCGACTGGAGGCTCGAGCTTCAGAGTTTGAGATCAAAAAAACAGGGCTAAACGCGCTGGAAGCTAACCTGCTGGGGTTATCCACTTCGATGGCTGCTTTGGGAAACGATATTACTTTTGAACAGCTTTCGGTGACCAACTCTGCGGAATCTCAAATAGCAGCTTCGGTTGGCAAAACAGCCGTGGCTGGGACTTATGTTTTCCAGGCGTTACAGAAATCCGCTTCCGAACAATCGCTCAGTCGGGGCTTTGCTGATTCGGATCAACAGACCGTTGGTGCGGGAACGCTGACCATTTCGCAAGGCGGGTTTCTCGATCAATCGACGCTGCTGGAAACATTGAATGATGGTTCGGGGATTCGTCGCGGGAACATTCGTATTTCAGATCGCAATGGGGCATCGGCAAGCATTGACCTGACTCGAGCGGTGACGATTGATGATGTTCTGAATAAAATCAATAATGAAGTTAATATCGCAGTGACGGCAAGAGTTGTGGACGGGCAATTTATTCTGGAAGATACCAGTGGAAGCACGGCAAGCAATTTGACTGTGGTTGATCTGGATGGAGGACTCGCGGCTGCAGATTTAGGCATCGACAAGTCGGTTGCAGCATCAACATTGAATGGGGATACCGTTTACGAAACGACGGAAAACTTTTCGTTGGGTCAGATTAACGATGGCAATGGGTTGAACTTGCTTCAAGGCGGCCCGGATATTCGTATCACGCTGGAAGATGCGACCGCGTTGGAAATTGATTTGAGTGATGCGAAAACGCTCAAAGATGTGATTGCAAAAATTAACGACGATGCTGGCAATGGAGGAAAATTAACCGCAGCTTTGACGAGTGGTCGCATTGTGTTGACAGATACCACTGGCGGCGGCGGGACGCTTTCTATTGAAGATATCAATAACAGTTCGGTCATTCGCAAACTTGGTTTAGATGCGGCTGTTTCTGGCAGTTCGATTACAGGAAATCGATTGACCGGCGGGATGAATTCGGTGTTGCTGAGAAATTTGCGAGGCGGGCAGGGGATCGATCAACTCGGTTCGATCTCGCTGACGGATCGCTCAGGCCAGACGGCAACAATCGATCTTTCAAGTGCGGAAACGCTTACTGATGTGGTCGAGGCGATTAATTCTGCTCAGGATAGCGGCAGTGATATGCTGCTCAACGCATCGCTTAACAGTAAAAAGGATGGGATTCTCATTACCGATACCTCCGGGGCTTCGGCGAGTAATTTGATTATTGCAGATGTGGCTGCTTCAACCTTGGCTGCGGACTTGGGAATAGTGATTAATGATGCGGTTGATAGCATCGATAGCGATTCGTTGGCGCTGCGGTATGTTAACGAAGCAACTTCAGTTTCCAAATATGCACCAGATGGTGGAACCGTTGAGCAAGGGCTGATTCAGATTACCGACTCGGATGGCAATGTAGGCATTATTGATATCAGTTCTGCGGTCAACACAGTGGGGGATGTGATTACGCGAATCAATGCGAACAGTTCGATTTCTGTTACCGCACAACTGAATGATACCGGCGATGGGTTTGTTTTAATCGATAATGCAGCCGGGGCGGGAACGCTGAAAGTGGAAGAATTCGGCGATACAAAAACTGCTGGCGACCTTCGGTTATTGGGAGATTCAGTCGTTGGTGGCGATGGCAAGCAACGCGTTACCAGCCGAAAGGTAACGCAGGTTGAAATTACTGCCACCGATACGTTGGATGATTTGGTCACTAAATTGAACAATGCGGGTGGCTTAGTGAATGTATCCGTTTTTGATGATGGATCGAGCTTCAATTCAACCCGATTGAGCCTGACGGCAGCCAGCTCCGGCAAAGCAGGAAGAATGCTGATCGATGATGGAGGCCTGGGGCTTAACTTCACAACCATCATCAATGCACAAGATTCGCTGTTGCAAGTCGGTTCCAACCCTGCTACCGCTTTTTTGATTACCTCCAGTGATAACTCTTACCAAAATGTAGTGGAGGGGATCGATTTAGATCTTGTCAATATTGGCAGCAGTCCGGCGACCATCGAGATTCAAAAAAATACGGCGAGTATCGTTTCCAACGTAGAAAACTTCGTTGCCAACTATAATAAATATCTGGATGTTGCAGCAGAGCTGACCAAGTTTAATACAGAAACCAATCAGCGAGGAATTTTGCAGGGCGATGGTTTCACTACACGAGTTGGCGTCCGTTTGGATACCGCGTTGAGCAAGCGAATTGGGACGGGAAGTGAATCGGTTAAAACGCTGCTTGATATCGGTATTCGTGTTGGCACAGGCGGGAAACTTATCTTCACGAAAAAACGCCTGGAAGACCGATTGAAAGATGATCCTGATAGTGTCAGGAAATTCTTTACCACCGAGGATACCGGATTTTCAGCCAAGTTTAATACGACACTCAAATCGTTAACCGATATTGTTGATGGGACATTCGCCAATGAAAAAAATGTTCTGGACAGTTCGATTAAGCAAACACAGGGAAGAATTGTTGATTTGAATGTTCTTCTGGAAAGTAAAAAGACCAGATTATTGAATCAGTTTGTGCAAATGGAAACGATCATCAACAGTATTCAATCACAACAGGAAGCCCTCAAGGCATTATCACCAATTTCAGCAAACAGGAAATAAGTGATGTAGGTGTATGTAGATGTATGTAGGTCAGGCTGTGCCTGACAAGGTGATGCAGGAGAGTCACGATGCCTCCTGCACGTTACTTTTTTTAGATAGAGAAACAGACCATGTATAACAATGAATATCTTGAATCGCATATTATGACCGCTCCTGCTCATCAGTTGCACATGATGGTGGTGGGCGGAGCAATTCGTTTTGCAATCGCAGGCAAGGAAGCACTGCTCGAAAAGAACTACGAGCAGTCGCATCTCGCGTTGAGCAAATCACGAGATTTTATTACAGAGTTAATTTCTGGACTAGATGACGAACGCGCCCCGGAAATGATCGAATCGCTGAGAGCTCTGTTTGCGTTCGCTTACAAAAATCTGGCGCAGGCTGATATCGAACACAATACCGAATTGATCGATCACGCCATTCGAGTT
>JAJRTM010000284.1 GCA_024278285.1 Planctomycetota bacterium | reverse complement strand
GCGATTCCTGTTCCCGGTTGCCTGAAAGCGTACATTCCGGTCAGCAGTGAAAAACGTGTGGGCGTACACGTTGCCGCGGAACAGTAACCACTGGTAAACCTTGCCCCTTCTCTTGCCAGGCGATCAATATGAGGGGTCGAAACTTCAGTCGCCCCGTAACAACTGACATCACCATAACCAAGATCATCTGCAAGAATGAGGATGATATTGGGCGGATTCGTTTTGTCACCACAAATTGCTGTTTGTTCAACAAAGACGAGGCTTAACAATATCCAGAAAACCAAAGTGAAGGCAGCCGATCTTTGTTGTTCGCAAAATATAGTTGACTTGACTTCCAGTTTTCCTGACGTTGTAATCGGTCGCATGGCAATTCCTTATTGGATTGGCTAATTAGCAGTAGGTTCAAATAGATTCAATTGGCTGTGATGGTTGAGGTAGGCCAGATATCTCATTTTTTTAGTATCATTACAGCGAACAACAGAGTCAAGCGAGTCGCTTAGGGGCGTTCGAATAATAACTGTTGGGGTTCACTTTTTTGTTTGGTCAAAAACTTCTTTCATCTCAGTCTGCTCAAACAAAACAGACGCCGAATGCCTGTGCTCCTGTTGTACTATTACAGGTTCCCTCATTTTAATTGTAGATACACAACATAACATAGAAAATAAATGATGACTGACTACGCCGATCGCCTTCATGCTGCGATCCAGAAAAAAAGGACTCCTGCGCTCGTGGGGTTAGACCCTCGGCTCGATCAACTGCCTACTGAAATTATTGAAAAAGCACGCAACGCATCCATCAATGAATATGAAATGGCAGCAAACGCGTTTGAGGAATTTTGCAAACACATTATTGATGTAGTCTCTCCGCTGGTTCCTGCTGTCAAACCGCAATCTGCATTTTTTGAACAACTTGGGGCAGCCGGCTGCTTGGCGTTACAACGTGTAATTTCTTATGCCAGGCAAGCGGGCTTGATTGTGATATGTGATGCCAAGCGTGGCGATATCGGTTCGACGGCACTCGGCTATGCAAAAGCGTATCTGGCAGGTGAAGATCCGCAAGCTGCCCCGTTTGCAGCCGATGCGTTAACGGTGAATCCGTATCTGGGCAGCGATACTCTCGAACCGTTTATCGAAACTGCGGTGCAACGCGGCGCAGGAATTTATGTGCTGGTTCGCACCAGTAATCCCGGTGCAGCAAGTTTTCAGGATCATACCGAGCAGGATCAGAAATTGTATCAGAAGGTAGCCGCATCGGTCGAAGAATCGGCTTGTCAGGCGGCTTCAAACGCAGTCGGAAATTACGGCTGCGTCGGGGCAGTTGTCGGGGCAACGTATCCGCAAGAACTCCAACAACTTCGTCGCGCAATGCCTCACGTTCCGCTACTCATTCCCGGATACGGCGCCCATGGCGGCGGGGCAGTCGATGTCGCAACCGCTTTCGATGCTGACGGACTCGGCGCGATCATCAACAGTTCGCGAGGCATCAACTTCGCTTACAACGCAGAGCCGTACAAAGAACAATTTGCACCCGACCAATGGGAACAAGCGGTCGAACTGGCTACCAAAGAAATGATCAAAGATATCGCCAACAACACCCCTGCAGGAAATTTGCAGTAGAACCTGTTAAACTGAAATACCTGCCGTAGGGTGCGTTGTAACGCATCAAATGAGGGCATGCGTATTAAAGGTGCGTCGCGACACACCCTACTGTTATTGATACAGGAAAAATTGGTTTGAGGCGAAGCCTCGTTAGATTCACCAAGAATAAATCGTTGAAATGGAAACAGCTATCAATTCATCAGAAACTCAAACGGTCCCTTCTAATTATCGTTTGCAAGCTGAAGATATTGGCAAACGTTTCCCTGGTGTGATCGCGCTGGATCAGGTTTCGATGGAAATTTCCCCCGGCGAGGTGCTGGCTGTTGTTGGAGAAAACGGAGCCGGAAAAAGTACATTGATGAAAATACTGGCGGGCGTTCAAAACCCTGATGCCGGTCAGTTGTTTCTTGATGGTTCTCCTGTTCACTTCCAGTCGGTCGATGATGCACTCAATGCAGGGGTAGCGCTCATTCATCAAGAATTGAATCTTTCCGATAATCTTGATGTTGCTGCCAATATATTTCTCGGACGCGAACCGAATCGTTTTGGTTGGATTGATCGCGCAACCGTTGAGCAGGAATCGCAAAAGTTTCTGCGACAAGTTGGTCTGGATGTATCACCCAGGTTACTCGTACGGGAACTGCCGATTGGTCAGCAGCAGTTGGTGGAAATTGCCAAAGCTCTTTCGATTAACGCCAAGGTTTTAATCATGGATGAGCCAACCTCTTCGCTTTCACAAAAAGAAACAGCGACGTTGATGGATGTGATTCGTCAACTTCGCGGGCAGGGTGTCAGTATTGTTTATATTTCGCATCGTTTGAAAGAAGTCGAAGAAATTGCGGACCGTGTGTTGGTGCTGCGTGATGGGAAAAATGCGGGGAGTTTGAAGCGAGGCGACGTCTCTCATCAGGCAATGGTTTCGCTGATGGTTGGGCGAGATGTTTCCCGGTTTTATCAACGTAGCGCCCACCAGCCTGGCAGTATTTCGTTACAGGTTGAAAACTTGCGGACAACAACCTGGCCCGAGCATTCAAACAGTTTTCAAATTCGAGAAGGAGAAATTGTTGGCATTGCCGGATTGGTTGGAGCGGGACGAAGTGAACTGCTTCGAGCGATTTTCGGGATCGATAACCGCCTGGGGGGAACGGTCCGTCTTGGTGGGAAATTACTTACTGCTCATGCTTCAAGAGAATCGATCGCTGCGGGGTTGGGGCTGGTTCCAGAAGATCGAAAATCGGAAGGGCTGATTCTGGAAATGAGCGTTCAGGAAAACGCATCGCTTGCCAGTCTTCCATTTCGAGCCAAATGGAACAGATTCATCAACTTTCAGAATGAAAAAGAAATTTACGATGAATTTGCAGAGTCTCTCAACATCCGCTGCTCGGGGCCGAATCAGTTGGTTGGATTACTTTCGGGAGGCAATCAACAAAAAGTCGTTTTGGCAAAATGGCTGGCGATGAAACCGTCCGTGCTGTTACTGGATGAGCCAACGCGAGGTATCGATATCGGCGCCAAGGAAGAAATTTATCACCTGGTTGATCAGCTTGCAGCAAAGGGCGTTTCGATATTATTTGCCAGCAGCGAAATGGAAGAGATTATCGGCATTTCAGATCGTGTTCTGGTCATGCACGAAGGGAAAATCACCGGAGAACTGTTGCAAGATCAAATCACCGAAGAAGCCGTCATGTCACTGGCCGCCCAATGAAATAAGGTGCCTCTCTTTCTGGAAATCATGGCTGCAAGATAACTTTCATCAAACCTGGTTCTGCGTTGTAAAGCCGTTCAAATAACGCAGGGCCTTCTTCCAGCGACGCTTTGAGGGAAATGAGCGGTTCGACCTGAATGTCACCTCGGTCCATTAACTCGATGCACTGGGGATACTCTCCGCGAGAGGCGCACGAGCCGTTCAGTGTCAGTTCGCGAGTGACGACGCTTTGCAAAGGCAAATCGATTTCCGGGGCGAGGTTGCCAACCAATGTGATGCTCCCTCCCTTGCGGACAGATTCTATCGCGGTTTGAATTGTTTTTGTTGCTCCGACAACTTCCACAGCAACATCAGTCCCGCGGCCCGAAGTCAATTCTTTCACTTTCGTGACAACATCTTCTGTGCTTGCATTGATAGAATTGGTGGCTCCCAGTTTAAGGGCCAGTTCAAGTTTATCGGGATCGAGATCGACCGCAATAATGGTGCTGCACCCGGCTCGTTTCATGGCCTGAATAACGAGTAACCCGATCATTCCGGTTCCCACCACAACGCAGGAATCTCCCAGCGAGATCGGCGTACGATTAGCCGCATGCACTGCAATTGAAACCGCTTCTATCATCGCCGCGTGTTCAAAAGGGAAGGAATCGGGAAGAGCGTAAACGATATTTTCCGGAACAACTACGAACTCTGCAAACGCGCCATGTTGACGGTATTCATCACAGGAAACGCCGAGGACTTTTCGATTATCGCAAAGATTAATTTCGCCGCGAGCACAATGAAAACAAGAGCTGCACGAAATAGTTGAATCAAACGTGACGCGATCATTCACTGCAAATCGCGTTACCTGCGAACCAACCTGCGTGATCACCCCCGCTGCTTCATGCCCCATAATAATTGGCGGAACACGACGTCCGGTCGAGCCATCGTAACCATGCACGTCACTGCCACATATTCCGCACGCCTGAACAGAAATAAGAATATCAAGCGGCCCAATTTCCGGTTTGGGTATTTCGGTAATTTCCAATTGCTTATACTGCGAAAGTAACATCGCTTTCATTTGAATTCCTTTTGTTGCTGCAATAGTTTGGTTCAAATTGTTGGAAAGATAATTCTTATACGTGGGCATGTTTATTACCATCACGTCACGCTGAATCAGTAGAGATTGGAAATTCTCAACGGCATGCGCATGCCCACGCAGGTAAACTAAGGATCGCTCGAACTATTACTGTCGTATCTTTGATGTTCTCTTTTCTTGGCTGAAGGCCAAAATCATCATAGCCTGGGGCAACGCCCCAGGAACAGATGAGTCGTCAACCTTTTGGCTGAAAGCCATATACAAAAGCATTGAATATGGCTTTCAGCCAAAAAGAGCAATCAAACAATTCTACCTGGGGCGTTGCCCCAGGCTATGGTGAAAGAGGCCTTTGGCCAAACAAAAAAGATGAAACCAGACAGTAATTGTTCGAACGATACTTTAGCACAGGCTTCGTAAGAATCGTAAAGAACGGTCTCTCAAAAATGCCGACTTCATTCAACTTGCAGATTCTGCCCCTTGAACGACAATTTCAAAGCCGAGGTCTTTAATCATTTCGACATCTTCATGAGGCGTTTGGCCTGCTGTGGTGAGATAGTCGCTGACAAAAATCGAATTAGCGGGGTACAAACCCAACGCCTGCATCGAACGTAAATGAACTTCGCGGCCTCCTGCGATGCGAATTTCTGTCGCCGGGTGCATGAAACGAAACAGACAAAGTGCTTTGAGGCATCGCTGCGGAGTGAGTTGTTTGACATTCTCCAGCGGCGTCCCTTCGATCGATGTCAAGAAATTAACCGGGATCGATTTGACATTCAGTTGATTCAATTCCATGGCGACATGAACCAGATCGGCATCGGTTTCCCCCATACCAACGATGATGCCGCTACACAATTCCATTCCAGCATCTGAAGCAACCTGTAATGTATCAAGGCGATCTTGATAGGTGTGCGTCGTGCAGATTGTTTCGTAGTATTCGCGGGACGTATTCAAATTATGATTGATGCGATCCACGCCTGCTTCGGCCAGAGTTTTTGCCTGTTCTTTTTTAAGCAGTCCCAGACAACAACAGATGTGCAAGCCGAGTTCTTCTTTAATTCGCTTGACCACTTTAACAACGTGACCAATTTCCCGATCGGTCGG
>JAJRTM010000283.1 GCA_024278285.1 Planctomycetota bacterium | reverse complement strand
GACACCACTTCAGCCGAACAATGGCAATATGTTGATGGTTGTGTGCATCGCTCCACGTAATCGAGACGTACTGCTCGGGAATGAGTGCGACATGTTCGAGGCAAACTCCCTCTTCGCTATAATTCAAAATCATTGCAGGCTGAGGTTTTCCGATTGGATCTAGTTTTTCGTCGAGCGGACAAATTTCAACTTCAAATGCAATTTCGGTACGCAGCCGAGATCGTTTTTCTTCTGAGATACATCCCTTAATCCAACCCGCCCCTTTTCGCTTTATTTTGATGGTCGGGCTTTCGGAGATTTGGGATAACATTTCGTTATTCGTGATGGAATCCTGGCCATTCCGGGTCGTTTTTCTCTCTACATCATATTCAGTAGTTAATAGCATGATTTATCGCCTTGAGCGGAGTGGATTGAAAATAGACCTTCGTCCAACAAAACAGAAACGAAAGTGATCGCCTGAAACTTTATGATCTACTGAGAGTAATGCTGCCACATTTCATTGAACGTCATCATTTCCGAGGCAACTATTTATGACTTGAAATGGAATATTCCGTTTTGAAACATCGGGCATCAATAGATGTCGTGCATTGGCATCACGATTGAGGCAACAATGCATCATCCCCGTGTGCGCATTGGGGTTTCAGGTGACGCCAAGGTTTGAATACTGTATATTCGCCCTGTTCATTGAATGGGCTGATGAAAAATCAATGGTTATATTTTTCCTTAGTATCGGTCAAACAATACCTGTCGTATCTATGAGCCGTAGGATGGCGTGCTTGCACCCATCAAATGTGGTCTCCATGTCATTAATTTAACACCGGTGAATCCATCGCCGGGTCATAACTGTTCTCACTCTTTGTTGGTATGGAATTCAATCCGGCACGCGAAGATGGGTGCAAGCACAGTTCCTACGAAATACGAACCCAGCACGGCTGGTTCATTTTGATAGCCGTAACCAAACTGTTTTTTTAAATAAGTTGCGAGCCGCTCGCAAACTTTTACCGTTAGTAATACAGATGTGACAGTTATTGTTTGGTCGATGCTTACCTTCAATTGAGGTTAATACCGTTAGTAATTCAATATGTTTTCCAGTTACGAACAAGCAGTCGATGCGATTTATCGGCGTATCAATTTTGAATCACTTAGTGCAGGGAAACCGGGTGGATATTCGAGTGGCGATTTCAAACTGGAGCGTATGAAGCGGCTACTTGCTGCGATGGATAACCCTCACGAGAAAGTTCCCGCGGTGCACGTGGCTGGCACAAAAGGGAAGGGGACAACCTGCTCGCTGGTCGCAAATATTCTTCAGGCGGCAGGATACCGCGTTGGTCTTTTCACATCGCCTCACATGTATCGTGTTGAAGAACGATTTCAAGTCAATTCTGAAATACCTTCACCCTCGCGATTCACTCAGATGGTCAATCATTTGATGCCCTTGGTTAACGAACTAGATCAAAAAGAAGGCGGCATGAGTACGACTTTTTTTGAAATAGTCAACGCAATCGCCTGGCACTATTTTCTTGAAGAGCAGGTCGATATTGTCGTTCTGGAAGTTGGCTTGGGAGGCCGTCTCGATTCAACCATTTTTTGTAACCCGGTGGTAACTGCAATTACGAGTATCTCCCTCGATCATACTCGTATTCTGGGAGACAGCATTGAAGAAATTGCTTATGAAAAGGGGGGTATTCTTAAACCCAAAATCCCGCTGGTTTGTGGTGTTACCGAACCAGTTGCCCAAAAGACAATTCTTGATATCGCCAGTCAGCGAGATTGCCCGGTTCAACAGATGGGCAGAGACTTCAACTTTCGAATTGAAAAAAATTGGGAGGAACATGATCGAGTCCAGCAGGTGCAGTACATTGCTGAATCGGAGCAGTCTACATTTTCCTTAAAGCAGCCCGGCACCGCTGTTGCACAAAATGCTGCGATTGCAGTTGCCATCATCGGGCAGTTACGCAAACAGAACTATCAGATTTCCGAGGCAGAGCTTCAAAAAGCAATGCTCGAATCTCCTCTTCCCCTGCGATTTGAAATACTTTCCGAAGAACCGATCTTAATTGTTGATTCTGCAC
Organism: Planctomycetota bacterium; assembly: GCA_024278285.1. Classification (GTDB taxonomy): domain Bacteria; phylum Planctomycetota; class Planctomycetia; order Planctomycetales; family Planctomycetaceae; genus Rubinisphaera. The sequence continues at coordinate 1,550 of JAJRTM010000283.1, read as the reverse complement.
ATAACGAAGCCTCTGTCGATTCTGTTCTGAAAACGACTTCCCAGCATTTTCCAGATAAACCGTTGACGCTCATTCTTTCCGTTTCCAGAGATAAAGATTACAAGGCGATTTGCAATCAATTACGAGGGATTGATTTGATTATTGTGACCAACTATCTGGGAAACAAGCGAGCTTTACCGATTCCTGAATTGGAAAAAGCAGTTACAGATTCTTGCAACACAAAAACAGTAACAAAAACTGCCCCCTCGCCAGCAGAGGCGTTAAAGCTGGCCCGCGAACAAACCGATTCCGACGGAGTCATTCTCGCAACAGGTTCGTTATTCCTGGCGGCTGAAATCAGAGAACTTGTACTTGAATCGATGTCGGGGAAATAGGCGTTAGGCGTTAGGTAATAGGTATTAGGCGTTAGGAACAGTCCTGAAATAACTTCCCTATTTTATTGAATTAAATTTGTAGGCTGCGTCGTGACGCACCTTTTTCACCACACGAACAGGCTGGTGCGTCACGACGCACCTTACGATAAACTGGGAACTTGTTTCGGGACTATTTCTTAGTATCTTATCAATGAAATGCTGTAGAGTTTCATCAATTGGGCATTGCTGATAAAGTCGTGTGACAGGTGGGCATTGATTTAACTTCGGCTTCTTTTCTGTCTTCGGTTTCTTTTTGAGTGAGAGCATTATGAAGAATCTTTTTGTTGGTTTCTTTGTGTTATGGAGTGTTATTTTCTCCGGATCACTTCCTGCTGAAGAATTAAATTTGCGGTTGCGGTATCAACAGTCGACTTCTGAAAAATCGAGTCGTTATCATCGCTTAATTCGTGAAGAAAATTGGGTTCCTGCACAAACCGCGGTGATTGTCTGTGATGTCTGGGATTATCATCATTGCCTTAATGCGGTGCGTCGACTCAACGAGTTTGCACCACGTTTGAATCAGGTTCTTGTTCAAGCTCGCGACCAGGGCGTGACGATCATTCATGCCCCGAGTGATTGCATGCCGGCGTATGAAAATCATCCCGCCCGAAAACGTGCGATACAAACTCCCGCGGCGAAATCAATTCCTCAAGATATTCAATCGTGGTGTTCGAAAATTCCAGCAGAAGAAGCAGGCGTTTATCCGATTGACCAATCCGATGGCGGCGAAGATGACGAACCGATAGAACATGCCGCCTGGGCCGCCAAGCTGAAAGCGATGGGCCGCAATCCGGGGCTTCCCTGGAAAAAGCAAAGCAGTCTGATTCAGATTGATTCCGCCAAAGATTTTATTTCTGATAAAGGTGATGAGGTCTGGTCTATTCTGGAAGCGAAGGGGATTAAAAATGTAATTTTAACCGGCGTGCATGTCAATATGTGTGTGCTCGGGCGACCGTTCGGTTTAAGGCAACTGGTCCGCAATGGGAAAAATGTGGTGCTGATGCGAGACATGACCGACACAATGTACAACCCGGCTCGCTGGCCGTTCGTCAGTCATTACACCGGCAACGATTTAATCATTTCTCACATCGAAAAATTCATCTGTCCGACAATGACCAGCGACCATATTCTGGGTGG
>JAJRTM010000023.1 GCA_024278285.1 Planctomycetota bacterium | reverse complement strand
GAGAACTTCAATCACCGCCCAGGGCGTCGGCAGCAAATAACGATCAATGTTGCCGAAGCGAATCAGAAAATCCCAGCAAACAAGTCCGATAAGCATGCAGAGAAAAGGGGGGAATGCCATTTTTAATCCATTCCCTAGCTGACTCTTGATGAAATTTCGTGTTAAATGTTTATCGTTTTTCATAGACTACACACGGTCAAAAATAAAAAAAATGCTGAACAATAGGTCGGTGTTAAAATCGGCACTTTTTAAGCAAAGCATATCTGTTTACGCAGTCGCCTTTGGCTTGCCGTTAAACAAGTTAATAGCGACCGCTTGAAGTCTGATCGCTTTCAGTTCTCTGAAATGATGGTATCTGTAATCGTTTTTTCACCTCTGCACACAGTTTTGCGAATTCTGGTGATGCTCGTAACTCTGTCGTGCGGTTTTCTTTCCAGGGGATGGGGATTTCATCAGTCATTTGCCCTGGTTCTGCTGACATGATCATCAGACGGTTGCTCAAGAAAACGGCTTCACCGATGTGATGTGTCACCAGGACAGCCGAGAAGTTGAATTGTTTTTGCAGTCTTAATAAATCGAAATTAAGTTGTTCTCGCAGCAAGTCATCCACGGCTGCAAATGGTTCGTCAAGTAATAACAGTTTCGGATTAAGCACCAGCGAGCGAGCAATCGCCACACGCATTTTCATCCCTCCGGACAACATACGAGGGTATTTATGAAAATCGTTCTTCTGCAAACCGGTCAGTTCAAGTAGCTCGATGATCCCCTTTTGATCCACTGGTTTTCCTGTTAATTCAAACGGAAGCTGCATGTTGCTCAGTACTGTTCTCCAGGGGAGAAGGCGGGCATCCTGAAAGACCATCGCGAGTTCTTCTTGTGAAGAGGTTGGCGATTTTACTTTATCAGGAGCAATTCGTTTTCCGCTGGTTAATGGAAGCAAGTTAGACAGAACACGAAGCAGGGTCGATTTCCCACAGCCGGATGGTCCGATAATTGCCAGTATCTCATCCGGTTTCACCTCTAAATTAATTCCCTGCAATGTAGGTGAATTCTGACCGGAAAACTGCACTGTAGCTTCGATTAGTTTCACCACTGCGGAATCTTGAGGTGAACCGGGGGATTCACTCATGCGGTTTCCTGTCCCCACAATTTCGCGAGTTCAACCAGTACATTGGAAGCGGCTTGCATCTCTTTTTCGCTGGTCCATTCCAACGGGCTATGCGGATTGTGCTGACCGCTGGAAAGGTTGGGCGTGGGCAGTCCGGCTTCTGTTAATAGCGAACCGTCTGTTCCGCCACGAATGATATCGAGAGTCGGTGTCATCCCGGCTGCATCGGTTGCTTCAATCGCCTTGGATAATGCGCGTGGTTCTTTTTCCATGCCGTCGCGCATGTTGCGATACTGTTTTTTTATTGTCACTTGAATTTCAGCATCAGGATATTCCGCGCGAAGCGTTCCCGCGATTTGATTGAGTATTTCTGCCTGTGCAGTCAGGAGAGGTTCTTCAAAATCTCGCAGAATAATTCGAGCCGTTGCTTCTGAAACTCCGCCTTCAAAATGGTACGGGTGCATAAACCCTTCTCGTCCAGAAGTTGTTTCAGGGGAAAGCGTTCTTTTTGGCAAGCGATCAATTAAAGCAGAGAGCACGCGAATCGCATTGACCATTTTCCCTTTTGCTTCTGAAGGATGTGTGTTAACGCCGTGCACGGTAATAATCGCTAAGTCAGCCGAGAATGTTTCGCTGTCGATTCTTCCCCAACCTTCGCTATCAAGGGTGTAGCCGCAGCAGGCATTCAAGGTATTCAGGTCGAGATTTTCAATTCCCCGCCCTATTTCTTCATCAACCGTAAAACAGATACGAATCGGACCATGTTCAATTTCAGGATGAGCCAGCAAATGTTCCACAGCCGTCATAATCGCGGTGATGCCGGATTTATCGTCTGCCCCCAACAGTGTGGTTCCATCTGTCGTGATAATTGTCTCACCAATTAAATCGGCTAAAGCAGGATTCTGTGCCACCATGATGACTTTGGTGAAGTCAGCAGGAAGAACGATATCTCCCCCCGCATAATTTTCGTGAATAATCGGATGGACCTGCTCACTGGAATATTCCGGAGAAGTATCGACATGAGCCAACCAGGCAATGGTTGGTGCTTCATGCGATACAGTTGCAGGTAATGTCGCCATCACAACCCCGTGTTCGCTTAGCGAAACATCTTGAAGCCCGAGTTCATTGCACTCTTTGGCAAGTAGCCGGGAAAGCTCCAACTGCTTGGCAGTACTGGGAGACGAATCAGATGTTTCATCCGCCTGAGTATCGATTTTTGCGTAACGAATAAACCGTTCAATTATTTTGCTCATTTCAGTTCCATTGAAATTTGATCGATAATGAGAAAGGGGAAGTAAGAGAGGTAATCTCTTTGTTTCCCCTCACTTTACTATTTAATCAATTCCCGCTAGAAATGCTATCGAAACGGAAGTTCTGCTTAGTCGGTATTGTTAATCGCAATAATTCGATATTATAAAAGGCGAGCCGAGCCAGTGGTGGGCCTGGTAGCTTTCGAGTGTCGATTGGCTGCCGACCATGAAACAGCAGAGTAACCCAGCACGGCTGGTTCATTCTGATAGCCGTAACCAAATTGATATTTTTCTAGAGTTTGCGAGCCGTTCGCAAACTTTTACCGTTAATAGTACAGGGGTTAACACCCCCGGCTCGCCTGGATAATTTTTCTTTTTTGCCGAGAATGAATTTTACTATGGCTGATAAACGAGATTTCGATGAATTTCTGGGGAAATTTGAAAAGCACCGTGAATTGATGGTGGGCGAATTGCACAAGGTCATTATCGGGCAGGATGATGTCATCGAGCAAATTCTGGCAGCCATTTTCACAGGCGGACATTGCCTGTTGATGGGGGTTCCCGGTCTGGCGAAAACATTGATTGTCAGCACGATTGCAAAAATTCTCGATGTCGATTTCAAGCGGATTCAGTTTACTCCCGATTTAATGCCTTCCGATATCACCGGAACGAATGTATTGGAAGAATCGGACACGGGGCGGCGTGAATTTCGATTTGTTCAGGGACCGGTTTTCACCAACATTTTACTGGCAGATGAAATCAACCGAACGCCTCCCAAAACCCAAGCGGCTTTACTGCAATCGATGCAGGAACATGAAGTGACCATCGGACAGGAGACTTACGACCTGCCTGATCCATTTTTTGTCATCGCGACACAAAACCCAATCGAACAGGAAGGAACGTATCCACTTCCCGAAGCTCAACTGGATCGCTTCATGTTCAACATAAAAGTGGACTACCCATCGATTGAAGAGGAAGAACAAATTCTGGAAGCAACAACTTCTGGCAAAACCGCGGAAGTGCGTAAAATTCTTTCTGCAAAATCAATTCTCTATCTACAAAAGCAAATAAATACGATTGAAGCAAGCCCGTTAATGATCAGCTATGTTACTCGCATTGTGCGCGCAACTCGCCCTGGGGATGGCTCTGCACCGCAGTTTGTACAAGATTTAATTGACTGGGGAGCCGGCCCAAGAGCGGGGCAATATTTAATTACCGGAGCCAAGGCGATGGCGGCAATGGATGGACGACCAGCGATCAGCCCGGCTGATATCCGAAAAATCTCGGTGCCGGTGTTGAGGCATCGTATTTCTGCCAACTTCCAGGCTCAGGCAGAAGGATACTCAACAGATGATTTGGTTCGCCGGCTTGTCGAGGAAATCCCAGAACCCAATATCCCCAAATACGAATAGAAAAACAGAAATAAATTGAGCCGGTTTGACCGCAGTTTCAAGTTACAGATTGCAAATTGAGACTTTTGTTGTCACTATGAAAGGATATTCTAACGCCATTTCAAGGCTGATGGTAAATTGTGATCTAAATCTATCGGTTTTCAATTTGCTTTATTTTGTTCTGTTCTTCATTTTTCGTGCGGGTTCTGCAAAGCTGTTAGATATTCGATGGCTACAAAAAATAAAAACAAACAGTCACAATCAGGATCGGGCGAATATTCTCGTGAACCTGACCTTCTTAAAGCGGGGCGTCTGGGACGCTACGAAATTAAGAAGAAGCTGGGTGCGGGCGGCATGTGGGCTGTTTACCTGGCGCTCGATCCGCAATTGAATCGACTGGTCGCGTTAAAGATCTTGCCACCAGATAAAGCAGAGAATACAACGCTCGTCAAACGCTTCAAAGCAGAAGCCCAAGCCGTTGCCCAATTAAAGCACGAAAACATTGTCCAGATTTATGAATCGGGCGAATTAGACGGCTACATGTACATTTCGCTGGAGTATGTCGAAGGAACCGACGTGCAACGGTTGATCAGGAAACGAGGGCGACTACCGGTTCGGCGAGCCACCGAAATTATCAAACAGGTAACGTTGGCGTTAGAACATGCTTCTGAATCTGGAATTGTCCATCGAGACATTAAACCGGCCAACTTGCTGATTACTCAAAGCGGCGTCGTCAAACTAACCGACCTGGGACTGGCACGCGCTTTAGATGATGAAGAAACCTCGATCACCCGCGATGGAACAACCGTCGGCACGGTCGATTACATGTCGCCTGAACAAGGTCGCAGCAGCAAAGCAGCCGATATCCGAAGCGACCTCTATTCGCTCGGTTGCACCTGGTACCACATGCTCACAGGTACCCCGCCTTTTCCGGAAGGAAACATTACTAACAAACTGCATGCGCATGCCACTGCAACCATTCCCGATCCACGTTCCATTAACGAATCGGTTCCCGAATCAATCATTGGAGTTATCACCAGGCTGATGGCGAAAAAACCGATTGATCGTTATCAATCGGCTCAGGAGTTACTTGAAGATCTGGAAGCCGTCAAGAAAAACAGCCGCAGTGAGGTCAGCGCAACAGACCTGGCAGCTTTGGCATCACCGGAGGCAATCGAAGAAGAACCTGAAGCTTCCAGTAAGCCTGCTACTCTTCCCCAGAGAAGCAAAAGAAAAAATCCTGACGATTCACCTGAAGAGGCAAGCAGCGGCTCGAAAACTTCACAACGAAAAAAAGCAACTTCAACAAGTTCCAAAAAACAAAAAGAGAAATCTGGAATTGATTCACTGCCGCCCAGAGAACGCAAAAAACTTTCCGAAGTGGAAGGTAAAAAAGAAAGCAGCTTTGATACGACTCCCTTTATTTATGCAGGGATTGCAATCGTGGCTGTCGCTTTTGTTGGCCTGTTGTATTCGGTAGTCTCTGGCGTTGGAGGAGCTATCGATAACAATGGAACAGGCGATGTCGATTTGCTCTCCATGGCCGAAGAAAGGCAAAAAGCAAGAGAGGAAGAAATCGAGAAGGCTAAACAGAATGAATTGAACAGCAATCAACAGCCCTCCAATAAACAAAATAATCCCAATCAACAAAATCAACAAATAAATCCTGTCGCCTCTGGAGTTCACGGTTCCCGATCTTCTCAATCTCAGGCAGACAACAATAACATAAAAAATGGCACGCAAATTATTGCGATTATTGCCTCGGACAAAAAAACGAATGCGATTTCTGCTCACTCCTTCAAAGAAGCGATCGGAAAAGTAACAAAACCGAATGCGATTATCGAATTACAGTCCGACCAGCTAATCCTCTGGGAGCAACCTGTAGACATTGTTGATAAAACATTAACACTGCGAGCAGGAAAAAATAGTTCTGGACAAGTCCTTATCAATACGACAGGAGCATTGGCAGAAGGTTTCTTGAGAGTACAGAAAGGTTCGTTGAAATTAGAGGGCTTGCATTTTGGCCTGCTTGGTTACGATTTGCCCGGCGAGAATGAATTGACTCTCATTCGAACAACCAATGCCGACCTCGATGTTCGCGACTGTTCGTTTACAATCGAAGAGAATCGCAAAAACGCAGTTGTACTTCATCGAGCAATATGGGATTCGGTCAAAATCGGGAAGGCCAACTGGCAACATTGCCTGATTCGTGGAACAGCCTGGAAACCGTTTTCTTTTTCGGGACGGAAATTTCAAGCGACCGTGCAGGAATCTCTGATCGCAGTGGGAGACCAGCCTGTTTTCACATTGAGCCATCCCCCCCGTCCAATTGCATCAGATGCAAAACGCGAGCTTTTCGTTACCGATTCAATTGTCATTGGCAAAGCGAATATTTTTGAGATCAATAACAAAGATAAATACAAAGCACCAGATACTTTTATTCATTTGAATCGTTCCGGTTTTGTGGCGAGCCGTTCGGTTGGCACCCAACCATTTTTATCGGTGCAGAATTGGCCTGCCAACTTTCGTGAATCAGCGGAAGCTGGAAAACTCTCCAACCTGAAATGGATCAACGAAGAGACGACTTTCTCTGGTTGGCGTTTGCGGTTACAAGCTTCGATCAGCAATGCACGTAAGGACGATTTCAAAGCTGAAACGAATGAACAATGGATACAATACCTGGGAGAAAAAGGATTGACCGGCCTCTGGAAAACGCAAGGCGTGACCCCGGACGTTTTCTCTAGCCTGGCAACAATAGAGCCTGTCGATCTGAAACAGTATCAAATCGCAGGACTGGCCCAGGTGAGTCCAAAAGTTGTCGAAAAAATAGCGTCCATCAGTGCTCCTGCATTAGCTCATCAAACTTGGCGGGCAGAATTAACATTTCAGTCCCCGCCGCATCTTCCTTTGCAGAAATCTCCTTTTGATGCAGAGGCAAAAAAACTACAGGTGGACTTAAACAAAACAGACCTCGGTCAATTCCTGGCATCTCAGAATTTCTCAAAACCAACAATCATTAAAGCAACAGGTTTTGGCTTACGCAAATGTTCGCCCATTGCGATCATTAACAAGCAGGTAAAAATTCAATTCAAATCGCCCAAAGGTAAATTTCCTCTCACCTTGCAGCCGATTCCTCGTAAGAGCAACAGTTCCGGTAAAAGTACGCCTTGGATTACGGTCCAAAATGGAACACTGGAACTAGAAGGAGGAATTTTCCGCCTGCATCCCCCTGATAAAAAATTCCCCATGCCCAGCCACTGGATCAATTCCGAGAACTCGACCATACGAATCACAAAATGCTATGTGACAGCACCTTTTGAAAAACACGCACGATTATCTTCTTTGCTGCGAATTTCCCAGCCGAAGTTAACCAAGCGGGAAGGGAATGGACTTTCCATTGAGCAATCT
>JAJRTM010000282.1 GCA_024278285.1 Planctomycetota bacterium | reverse complement strand
TTCCCTTTTTCCTGCAAGCGGAAGGTGAGTTCATCGGCGTCGAAATGCTCGTGATCATCGAACACTTCATCGACAACAATTTCGCGTTCGGAGGTCAGCCTCTGCTTTCGTGTCGCCAGGTATTCCCGAAACTTTTCTTTCGGACTTGCAGAAACAGTAACAGACCCCAGATCATTCACCAGAACACCATGCTTTTAGTAGTAACGTAGGATGCGTTGCAACGCACCAATTACCAAGTTCAGAAAAGGTAAAGTAAAGGTGCGTCACGACGCACCCCTACAAATGACTTGCCGGGTTACGACCCAGCCTGCGTTTATTTCATTACATTAAATCTTCTTCGTGGCTGGCTTGTTGCAGAAACTTCATGAAGGCCAATTCCATTTTTTCTTCGGTATCGTATGACCCATTAGAAATTTCCGTTTGGATGCGAGCGATCAATTCTGCTCTTTCCGGACCGGAACTGTTTGAGGTTTGAAGTTCTGACATCATTTGAGCCGCTTCGGAAATTTCCAGAGTATCCTGGGGGATCTGCAACCGAGATGGCTGATTGCCCGCTGGCTGCTTGACTGAATTTGTTTGCTGGGGGACCGACCAGTTGTTACTCGTTCCCTCGACACCGGATATACTCATCGACAAACCTCCCTGCACAAACCGCATGGAATCGAAAACTAACGACTATACGGTTAACGGATCCTTGTTAAAGAAAGGTGCCGGGTTTGATGCTTTCTAAAATGTTCGGAATCTCCGAACCACCAGCTAGCAGGCCCCCGCCCTTTTTCCATTGAATTCACGATCTTTCGAATCTCAATAAAAAGGACAGACCGCCCCCATGGTCGAGACTCGCACCACGAACCGTGCCATTCTATCCGAGAAGTGGCTTTGATTTCAACATCTGTTTTTTGATATTCAATAATTCCGATCTGTTGGGTCTCTCTACCTCTTGGCTTGTACCTTGTTTAGATGGAAGCAATATCGAGCGAACGTCTCTTGAGCCAATGAAGAAATAAATGTCACGACATTACCTTGGCTATCCATAACCTGTTAAAGCCACTGCTGTTACAGGAATAAAGAGGCTGGGGTTCCTCACAATTCTCGTTAACCGCCCACTGGGCACCAGACTACTGTCTCCATGCCCCGAACCTTCTCGTCAGTACAAAATATTAAATGTAACTATTCAGTAATGTTTGGTTTTTGTAGAGATTAAGATTGTCTGTAGGGTCCGCTATTGCGGACCACCGCAGAAATAGGGGGATCTACTTCCCATCGTGGTCCGCGGGAACGGACCCTACTCCAAAGCTGAATAGTTACCATTGAAAAAGCCCTGATCAAGCAAGATGTCGATCAGGGCTTTGTTTAAGAGTTTTAGAGGTTAGAGTCCGGGGATTTCGAGTTTTTCTTCGACTGCGATTTTTTTTAATTTCGCCAGTGCTCGCGATTCGATTTGTCGAATCCGTTCTTTGGTAACACCGAAACGAGTCCCCACTTTTTCCAGAGTTTCCGGCTCGCTGCCGGAGTTCAAACCGAAGCGGTGCAGAATAATGTCACGCTCTCTCGGATCGAGTTGACCAAGGATACTCATAATCGCGGTATGCTGAGTTTGTTGATTCAGTTCCTGCTGAAATGGGTTATCTCGCTGGTCTGTCGACTGCGTAAAGAACTCATCATGCCCCGTGCGATAACGATCCAACTGTTTCATCTCGTTCGGAATCGAGCGAGCGTAGTTTTTCATAATCGCCCAACTGGAGTATGTCGAGAACTTATTCCCCTGCGAGTAATCGAATTTCTCGATCGCTCTGATCAGTGACATATTCCCGTCGCTGACCATCTCGAAAAAGTTCGATTGTGGCTTGAAGTGCCTCTTGGCAATTGAAACCACGAGTCGAAGATTGCTGCGGATCAAAAAGTTCTTGACGACAACACTTTCACGAACCAATCCCTCTATTTCCTTCATCAATCTGGCTGAAGGTTGGGCAGGATTTAACTTTTCGCGTAAATTACCCGCTTTGAATTTCAAATAATTCATCTTACGGAAATAGTATCCCTCTTCTTCGCGAGTCAGTAAAGGAAGTTCGTACAAGCTTGCCAGATACGCAGGTAACCCGGGCGGAATTCGTGGCTTGTAATGTTTTCGCTCCACTGCTGGCGGAGGTCCGAGAATGACTTTTTCTCGATCCTTCTGGTGAAATTCTTCGCTGTCGATGTAGTCGAGAGATACCTCCAAAATTCTTTCAGCACGCACTTCGTTGATAATACGATGAATGCTGGACTGAGTTCTGCAATACTGCCGGGCTAATTCGATGACACTGGTTCCACGCTGATGTTTGTGCCAAATTTCCCGACGTTTTTCATCGGTCAGCGGGCCACGCGCATTAGGGAACACGGCTGCGTCGGGGTAATCCCGATCATGGTTCTTCAATGTGTATCGAATCGTTTCCACGGAACGCCCCAGTTTGGCAGAAAGTTTTTTACTGATCTCTGAAAGACACGCTCCCTGGGCAGCAAGTTCTCTTGCTCGATCAATAATTTCCAAACGCTCGTGAGCGGTCAGTTGTGTGAAGCGACTACTTCGCCTGACTTCATTCGCGTTTTGCTCGACAAATCGATCGACGCTCGATTTGAGAAAGACGACCCGCTTACGAGAGCCGAGTTTTACTTTGCGACCAACCAGTCCCCTCGCTCGCCAGCGATCAACCGTTTTTGTTGAAACCTTAAATCGTTCGCTCAAATCATCCACCGTCAACAAATCTTCCGGAACATCTTCGACAGATAAATCGACACTTTCGGAAAGGTCTTCGACAAATTTGCAGATGTCATGGACAGCATCGCGTCCCTCGATCATTAAATCGGGGTAAGTGCTTGCGTCGTAATCGGTAATTTGACGGAATAATACGGGGTAATTATAAGTCTCCGCAGGATTCAACCTGGATAACAGATCTTCCGCTCGCTCCATTTGTTCCAGGCGGACATTGCGCGGTGCGTAACGAACCTGCTGTTCTTTGAGCTGCCTCAATGCTGGATTGTGATAACGTCCCATAATATTTCTCCTGACAGGACAACCCCCTCGTGAAGTTCTCCGAAGAGATAATAAATCCGCCCCTCGTGAGCAGATAGATAGACAATTTCAAGAATCTGCGAGTCGCCTCCCAAACCCTTTCTTCCATTACTACGTGTTTAGATTCCAATTGGTTGAATAAAGTTCGCATACGAACCATTATTTTTGGAAATAATTACAAACACGCCAGTATATCAGGCCTTATCTCGTTGGTGTGTATAGAGATAGGTCTATTTGGACACATGGGATTTATTTTTCTTGTTTTAAGAAAATCTTCTGATTTTAATGGAAACGAGAACCGGAACGTGTATGCATGGATAGGCCTGGGGCTTCTCCTCATAATAATGAGTAAACATTTCATAACAGGGGACGGTTTCCTCGTTCCCAAGCTCCTGCTTGGGAACGAGAAGAACCTGGCGCTGTCCAGCTAAACATTTCCCAGCAGGGTGCGGTTCTAATAATTCTGCAACTGTTTCTGGGGATGATCAAATTTTCTGATGTTCTGGAAGCAAATTGGTCTTTGCAAATAATACCAAATTTGATATTTAGTTGGCTGTCGAGATCTCTCCCATATTATTTGGGCTGTATTAACCACCATTATTAACCAATGGTGCCGGTGGAAATTTCGGCAGAATTTGACTTATCGTTTTATGTGACCATCGGGAAGGGAATCCCATGCTAGGTGCAGGCTGGAAGCTGACAGCATTAGCGGCGAGTTTAGCCGTAGGTTTTGTGGTATTAATGCAGGTGCAAAAAAACCTGGATCAACCACAGGTGAGCCAACAATCAAATGAGGAGGAGGATCCCAATAGCAAGGAAGTTCCTGCCGCGCGATTGAAAGACGAGCAAGAAAATTCTTCACTCGAAAAGCAACTTGCCAAAGAGATCATGCCTGTGAATTCGGGCAGTTCGCCAACCGCGGTTACGAAAGTCACAAATACTCCTCCGCCCTCTCAAGATTCGCCGAGCAGTGATAAGCCTGCGAATGAAAACAATGAGCTCGCCTTCAAGCCACAGCCGTTCAAACCTGCTGTCGATGAGAAGCCCACGGCAACTGCTAATCCATTTGCAGTCGTCGAAAAAAGAACTCCGCCAGCTATTCTCAATCCGCCCGGCACAGAAAAACCGGTACTTACCACTTCAAAATCTTCGCAACCTGTCGATCCTTTTGCCGCATTTGCTCCGCAAGTGAAAAAGCAGGTTGAACAGAAGAAGAAACAATTGAGCATCCTTGCCGACAAGACGAGTGGTTCTATCGATAAAAATGTCGCTCAAGTGGAGCAAGAACTTGACCAGTGGAATAGCGAGATTTCCCAGGCATCGCATGATGTTAAAGAAAAAGCGAACGAGAAAGTAAAACAGATCGCGAGCTTGTTCCCTGAACTTCCTGCTTCGGACAATGACACTCACAAAACAGTTGTGCCCGCGGTTGGAGAAAAGAAAAGTCACTCACGGGAATTGATTGAACTGACGCAAAATCTGACGAGCAAGTTTCCTGCTCCTGTCAAGAAATCTCCTGCTCCGCAAAAACTTTTGCTCACATCTGGATTCCCTGCCTTGAGTCCTCCGCAGACATCAGAAAAAAAACCTGCCAAAGAAGTTCACTTGCAGTTTCCCGCTCTAGAGTCAAAGGAAGCTCCTCCTGCATCTGCTACAGTTGCGGAAAAGAAACTCGTTGTTACCCCTGGCTCTTTCCCGGCACCTGTGTTTGATTCGTCGACGCCATTGAACTCTCCAGAATCAAAAATTAAAAAAGTAGCCGAGTTCGTTCCATCAAAGCGACCTGCCTTTCCAGCCCCGGCTGCAACAACTCCAGAAAAAACGCCGCCTTCAGATACGGGTAAATCGAAAAAGAAACCTTTCTTTGCAGGATTCCCAGAGGCTACTGATGCCGAGTCAGACAAACCTGACGATCCGTACCGCAGCGTGCCGGAATTCAATCCGGAAAAACCGATTCGCGAAATGAACAGAGAGCCTGCGCCTTTAAATTTCAATGCAGAAAAGGCTCCCGCGGCCTTCCCAAGTAGTACCCCAACCCCTGCACAGCCAGAGACTCCTGCCTCAAAGGGACCAGGCTTAACACCCCCTTCTTACAATCCAGGGACACCACCCGATGCCAGCGAAAAGCCTCAGCAACTAGGAGGATTCCCTGCAATCGCGACGGAAAAACCTGTAGCTACCGAACCAGCCATTACACCAAAAAACGATATTGATCCGGAATTAATCGGCTCTGCCCGAGTCAATATGAAAGATTCTGAACAGGTTCTGCAACCGAAGGTCGAGTTGTACAAAGTAGCTCCTGAAAAAGCGGTTCTTGGTCAACCTCTTATTTATACGATTGAAATCGAGAACACAGGTGACGTTGCAGTCAAAGATGTGAAAGTGGAAGACAAGTTCCCGGCTGGCACAAAACTAACGGGGACAATTCCTCGGGCAGAGTTGGTCAACAAAACATTGTTTTGGACCTTCGATGAATTAGCACCGGGGGAACGCAAGAAAATCCTGGTGCGCGTTGTTCCGATTGAAGCCGGTAATATTGGATCGGTATCAACCGTTTCCTACAAGTCTGTCGTTAGATCTCAAACACTTATTACTGCTCCCAAGCTGGAATTAAAACTGGAGGCCAGCGAACAAGTTGCGATTGGCGAAACAGCCCATCTACATTTTGTGGCACGCAACATAGGTGATGTAGATGCCCTCGGCGTTGTTCTTCATAATCTGATTCCAGCCGGGTTTGAACATCCTGCGGGAACGGATCTCGAATACGATATTGGAACACTCAAGCCGGGCGAGACAAAAGAAATCAATCTCCAACTCAACGCTAAAAAACCTGGTATCTATCAGAACGTGGCGTCGATCAAAACCAAAGGAGGCTTCAAAGCGGAAGCAAAAGCTTCGTTGGAAGTTATTCCTGCGGTGATGAGCCTCACTCGAAAAAGCCCTTCGCGACGATTTGTCGGGCACGCGGTGCAGCAAACAACAACTCTAAAAAACAACTCCAGCAAATTGTTGAACAATGTGACGATTATTGAATACGTTCCCGCTGGTTTCCGATTCAAAAAAGCTTCGGATAATGGTCTTTACAGTGAAGAATTAAGAACCATTACCTGGACTGCCCCGCAGCTCCCCAGCGGCAAAGAAATACAGGTCACCTCAACGCTCATTCCAACAAACATCGGCACCCAGACGATGAGAGTCAAAGCGTTGAATGCCTCGGGGCATCAGGCAGAATTGACGACAGACATTAAAGTAGAAGGATTTTCTTCACTGGCGGTTCGAGTGCCTGATGCTCGCGGACCGGTTTCGCGAGGCGAGCGCGTATCGATTCGTTTCAAAGTGATTAATCGAGGTTCTGCCCAGGCGACTCATGTTCGGGTCTCCTGCAAAATTCCGGATCAACTGGAATACATTTCTGCAGACGGACCGGTAAAGTCTGTCCAAAATGGGCAACTGATCAGCTTCCAGCCCATTGCCTCTCTGGGAGCTAATCAGGAAGAAACATTTGACGTGGTTTTCTCTGCGATAAAAGATGGCGATGCCCGCGTGGAATTCGCAGTCTCCTCCGACCAGGCAACCACTCCGCTGAAACATCACGAACAAGTCGTGATCTACGGCGAATAATACGCCATCGGCTGGCTTGAACCTGATTGGCTCGCGGCTTTTTAGCACCGCTTTATAAAGTGATTTGAATACAAGAAACATGACTGAACCAACCGCTGAACTTCTGGAAACTTTTGAGAATCCCAACGAGGGGCGGAACTATGTCATCGAGACGGTCTGCCCGGAATTCACTTCGGTTTGTCCTAAAACAGGACAACCAGATTTCGGAAAGATCACCATCACCTACATTGCAGATGAGGTTTGTTATGAGTTAAAATCTCTCAAGCTTTATCTGCAACAGTACCGAAATCATGGTGCGTTCTATGAAAGTGTCACAAACAAAATCCTGGATGATCTTGTCGCCGTTACGCAGCCACGCATGATGGAAATTCGGGCTGAATTCACGCCACGCGGCGGCATTAAAACATCGGTCATCGCTCACTACCCGGACGACCTTTTTGATGAAGAATAGCTGGGCGATGACAAAGGATGTGTGGCTAATTTCAACGATCAGTTGAACTCAGCGAGATCAAAAGAGATACTCTATTTCGTGAAGTGA
>JAJRTM010000281.1 GCA_024278285.1 Planctomycetota bacterium | reverse complement strand
TAACGCAACAATCATCACCGCCCCGATGGCAGGCAGGCCAACAACAACCGTGACTGCTAACAGGCAAAGGTGCATCCATTCGAGCGTTTGCGTGGGCAGTCCCTGCACTTCCAGAAAATCGGTATCAAATGTGATGCCGATACTGAAACGGTAAGTTGCCAGAATTAAACCAATGGCGATCAGGCAGACGACAGCCATCAGGTAGACATCTTTTATCAACAAGCTGGCAGGTGCACCGAAAAGAAACGCGGTGAATCCGGCTGCTCCCCCGAAATGCCCGCTGTTCTGAATAATCTTACTCAGAACAATGCCTCCGCCAAAAAACAGACTTAACACCCCAGCGACCGCAGTTTCGGAAGTTGTTTTGGAAATCCGTGGGAGAACCTGAATGATCCAGACCGCAAGAAGTCCCGTGACAAAAGCGCCCAGAAATTGAATCGGCAAACTCTGCCCGCCCGCAATGACATACCCAAGACAAATTCCCGGCAGTGCCGCATGAGCCAACGCATCGCCTGTGAGCGCCCGACGTTTGAGGACCGCAAAAGTCCCGATCAAACCGCACGTTGCCCCAACAATCGCGGTCCCCAGCAGAACAATCATCGTGTTATATTGAATCGCGAACATGTTTATCGATATGCAATAGGCGTTAGGTAGTAGGTACTAGGTACTAGGCGTTAGGGAAGCAGGGTGGCTCAACCGTTATAAGTGAGTGGGCTAGCTGATTCGTTCATAATATTCTGCTGTTTTTGCACAGCGTTTCGATGATATGGTACTCACTTGGTGTAGTCGGAATCAAACATCAAGCTACTTTGCGGGAAAACGGGATGTCCCAGTAAGCCGTATCGTTTGTTTTTTTGAGGAACTGTCCAGAATAATGCAATCAGTTTAGCATCTTGTACAACCGGGGAAATGTGGCCGCTGTATGCTAGTTTTGATGGCTGAGATTCAGTTGATAGGTAACGTGATTCTCTCTTAACGGAAACGAATAGTGTGTCAGGTTTTTCTGAAACCAGATGAGCGATTTTAACGCCTCCTTTTTTCAAGTGTTCAATTATTAACAGATGGCATTTCCCATTGGCATGGAACACAGCGGTTAATTCCTGTGCTCTTACGCTGTCTGGTCGCGATGTGATTGGCTTTGCAGCAGGCCAAGATTCTGGAACTTCGGGTGTATCAGAAAAAGTATGTACGATACGGTAGCCTCCCGGTCCGGTGCGGCGGTGATACAAATGCAGTCGGTCATCGCCGGGCATTTTTAGTAGAGCTGGATCGTCATCTTCCCCTACCAAATCGCTGATGGGATTCTTCGATTTGGTCCAGGGAATTTGTTCGGGATCTTTTCCTGACCAGGCCAGCCCGATCCCTCGCTGGGTAAATTTTCTGGTCCGCCGGGCGCTGAATGGAACGTAGATTTTTCCCTGCAGAAAAGCAGCACCGGCAGGGCTTGCGACGCCGTAAGAATCGTAGGCTTTATCTGAATTACCTTTTTCGATGGCGATTCCATGATACTGCCAACTTGCCAGATTGGGGCTAGACCAAAGATGGATTTCCGTTTCGTATGTATTGGGGTGATGACGACTATTCAAAGGGACAACATCTGCAAGCAGATAATATTTCTGCTTCACCGGATGCCAGACAACAGCATGCTCTCGAATACTCGCTTCTCCAGTTGGAGCATTACTTAGCAATTCTACTTTGAAATTTCGCGTTGCATCGTACCTCCATGGATCTCCTGCAATCGCTGGTTGATTTGCACAGAGTAAAAGCGAAACAGTTCCAATCACGAAATAGAAAAGCCGCATCCGTTGTTCCCTTTGGTATCCAGAAAAAATACTTTTGCCCGACTGGGTAGGGTACGCAGTGCGTACCACACGCACAGGGTTATATGTGCTACAATGGCTATGTGCCTCTTCTGGCGTGAGTCACAATTGGTGTGCACAGCACACCCTACACCGCTAAAAGCGGATGGGCTACCCGGTACTATGTAAAAACAGACCTTCCCTGCAAAAAATCACTCTTGCAGGGAAGACTTTACAGTACTGTTTTCCTGATCAAACCTTATCGGCAGTCGGGCAGACAAAGCCTGCCCGGTACTCTCGCCCAAGGTAAGCATTAGCGGCATCGTTATTGGTGAAGACTTCCTGCTGTGGATCGAACTTCAAAGATGGTCCCAATGCAACTGGGTATTTTTTGAGATCGACGCCGTTTTTCTCCAGATGTTTAATCGTTCTTTCAACGGTTTCGACATTGTTATCCAGCGATTTCACTTTAGACAATTCCGATTTCAATGCATCGACGGAAACGTAGTTTTTTTCTCCCATGTAATAGGAAATATTTCCCAGGTGAGCCAGTGCAGCCGAAAGATGTCCTTCCCGCACTTCGCCGTTCAGGTCTTCACGCTTGCGACTGACAACAGAATCGAGGAAGTTACCGAAGTGATCACCGCCCCCTTTGAACTCTTTGATCAACTTCATATCTTTGTCGTACGCCAGGCAGTGTCCATAGCTTTTTTGAACGACGTAACCATCACTGCCGTAGAAGACGACACCAATTTTATTCCCCTTGGTACTTTGGAAAAGCTCGTTAAGCTCTTTGTCATCCGAATCGTTGACGCTTAAACCGCGTGTTTCAAACGTCATGAATTTATCGCCGTAGTCGTACAAAGAGATAATCGTGTTCGGCGTATCTCCTGCATCAACGTACTTCGGATCCTTCCGTTCTGCCTGATACCCGAGCCGACCGCCATAACTGATAACAGAAATCGGATGCGTATCAACACCCAGCCCCCAGCGAGCGATATCGGTTTGATGCGGTCCCTGATTTCCTAAATCGCCATTTCCGTACTGACGCTGCCAATGCCAGTCGTAATGAAAACGTTCGCGAGTTACTTTCGGTTTCGTGTAAGGAGCAGGTCCACTCCACAGATTGAAATCACAACTTCCTGGAATTGGATAATCACCCAGTGGACCGATTGAAGCACGTCGCTTGTAGCACAATCCGCGTGCAAACTTCACTTCGCCGATGCCCCCAGTTCCAATAAATGCAACTGCTTCATTGACGGCTTTACTACTACGAGATTGCGTACCGACCTGACACATACGACCGTACTTGCGAGCCGCGGCCACTAATGCAGAACCTTCCTGAATCGTCTTGCAAACTGGTTTTTCAACATAGGCATCTTTCCCGGCTTGCATCGCCCATACACCGCATAACGCGTGCCAGTGGTTCGGGGTGGCGGTGCTGATTAAATCAACCGATTTATCATCGAAGACTTCCCGCATATCTTTGACTTGCTGCGGTCGCTTTCCGGTTTTCTTTTCGATGATTTCACACTTGGCGTAACCGTTTTTGTCATCGGCATCGACAATGTAAAGAATCTGCGTACGCGGGTCGGTCAGATAGGCAGCCACATGAGAACTACCACGTCCCCCTGCACCAATGACTGCAACGCCGAGCGTTTCGTTGGGAGACTTTGAAAAACCAAGCTTTGGTGCAACAAGCAGACCTGCACCGGCTGCCACAGAGTGTTTCACAAAACTTCGTCGAGTTAAACGAGCCATTACCATTCTCCTGAGGTTAGAGTCATTAGGCGGGATTACTGAATGTCACTTTTCGAATTGACGAAAAAGTTAAATTATACTTATCACTCAATAAATACAATTTGTTGTACTGAGCAACCAGAAAATCTCACGGTTAATCAAAGTAGGTTATCCATCAGCTACGATTCTCTGCCATTCGCTATTGCTGAAACAGCCGAATCTGGATGAATCATATTTACCCAGACTAATGTAAAGCGGGGGTTGATTTCAAATGTGAGCGAAAAATATTACAGTTTGATCATCTCCGGGCGGGCAAACGGCGTCAAAACCCCGGCTACTTTGCCATTTCTTCTTATCCACAAAAAGACCAATTCAATGATAGACCGTTTTATCGATCCCCGGCATCCACACGAATATTATATGCAAATGGCCCTTTCTGAGGCAAAAGCGGCTTACGATGCACAGGAAGTTCCCGTGGGTGCGGTTATTGTTCGAAATGGTGCAATTATTGCCTCTGCCCATAATCAGCGGGAAATGCTGCACGATCCGACTGCTCATGCAGAAATGATCGCGATCACACAAGCCGCGGAGGCGATGGGAGACTGGCGACTTCAGGATTGCATTTTGTATGTGACGCTGGAACCTTGTCCAATGTGTGCCGGTGCGATTGTCCAATCTCGTTTGCCCTGCGTCGTTTACGGAGCCAGCGACCCCAAAGCCGGAGCCTGCCACAGCCTGTTCAATATTACACAGGACGAGCGATTAAATCATAGAGCAGAAGTGCTGGGTGGCGTTCTGGAGCAGGAGTGTAAATCGATCCTGCAGGAGTTTTTCCGAGAGCAGCGGTCTCTTGGGAAGAAGTGATCCTGCCAGCGCACAGACCAGCGTTTTCATTTCACATAACCGCCACAACCCGAACTGTTCCGTGAAATGATTGCCTGCTGAAACTGATTTTTCGTTTCTTGCTTGAGACTTACCTCGCAACTGCTCATGCTCAGAAGTGTTGCATAAACGCAACATTTTATATTCCGATATCGCTGCTCAAACTCATCAGACGAGTAGCGTTTTTAGTAGCTGTTTTTTTACAGGTATCGCAGAGTTATGGCTCTTCCCCCCTCCTGGATTGAAGAATTCGTACAACAACTATCCCTGTGTCTGTTTCCGCAAGGAACCCCGACGCCGTTGGGATGCCATTATCACTATGAAGCGGGTTGCTGGGAGATTGCGATCTTTCCTTCGATGCGAAAAAAATCATCGAACGTTTATTCAAACGAGCCATCTTATTCCCCTTCACCCTTTTCGTTTGATATCCAGCAGGCACTTCCGCTGTTTGAAGAAATTCAACATCTCGACTGGATCGCGATGCCCGCCACAAGCGAAAACGAAACGGGGCATCATTTGCTGCTCGAAGGAATTGTCGAAGACGTCGCGGTGCTGATCCGCGTTTGTGCGGAAGT
Organism: Planctomycetota bacterium; assembly: GCA_024278285.1. GTDB lineage: Bacteria > Planctomycetota > Planctomycetia > Planctomycetales > Planctomycetaceae > Rubinisphaera. The sequence goes on along the minus strand of JAJRTM010000281.1, from coordinate 2,810 downwards.
CCCCAAGCGATTCCAACACGATCAAGATCTGATCGTACACGAAAGTTAAACGTGAATAATCACGGCAACTATTTTGATTTGCATGAAAATAAAGTTGTCCGTACTGTGCCACTGCCAGCTTGCCCAGCAGTGCGGGTAGGGTACGCTGTGCGTACCACGATTACTCGCCCGCGTTCTTCTTTATTTTCCTGATTTTCCTGATGGTGTCAGGTTCTTGTTCGCCACATCCCCAGTTTTTTTCGTAGACACTTTTTGCAACCCACCGGTAAAATGTGGAGTGCAACCAGCGAAGTAGAGTCAGCTGTGCAGAGCATGATGATGCGTTCGTGTCGCCTATTTATTCTATCGCTAACTTTGCGAAATGGTTAATAATGGAAAGATTTTCGTGGAATCCACATCCAACTAAACGGTCTGCACAGCAGACCCTACTTCGCTGTCGTTCTCTATTGAGGGAGTTGTATGAGACACACGAGCGAGTTGATTGGGGTGCCTGGATTTTCGGAAGCGCGATCAAACTACCCGTAGCGGAGGCCTAAGAAAATGCCAAGAACTTCACCACGCGAAAAAGGCTGGTATGATTGACGAACACGACAGGGTTGTTACAAAAGATGTCGATGAAGATAGTTTGCAATCACGAAGACCGAAAGCAATTCGCAATTCCACCAAGATTCTGTACATACACTTCGTACCGAGTAATATTTGCGTTTCCGAACCCACGAAGAAATCTGGCGGGGTTGCGTTCGTGTCGAGGTATGTTAGTGCTACCAATGACATTCGAGCGAAATTTTTGCAATGCGGATTTCGACGAGTGAGCAATTGCGTGTCGAATAGTGAGAACCTGCGCAAGATTATTCTTTTGAGATACGTCAATCTCTGAAAAAGGACGTCCACTACATAAGTACGTCTTCGCTCTCTTTACGGTTTGTTGTATTGGGAGCCAACTGAGATAATCTTTTTCTTCCATTACGCACTTACGAAGTACTGGATTGCTGCCTTTGATACGACTTCCCCAATTGCGTTTTGAGGTCTTCCCCAACAAAACTGTAAAGAATACCTGTTCTAAAAGATCCTCAAATCCAACAACCGCTCGGAGAAACAGCCCTTCGTAGACAGCCAGGACATCACGTTCAAGCAATTCCCTCCTACTATATAATTCTTCAACTCGAATCCTAGTCTGATTCGCTTCACGTATCTTCTTCTGATACTTATCCACCAGAGCTGACGTCATTTCAATTACTCACTATTTCAGATACTTAGTGATGACTTTTCTGTTGTCAGATTGCGAACTACGTGCATCAAATGCTCGCAAAACGTTATCTGGAGCAGATTCGTTGAGTATATGACTGGTACGAGCAATGACTTCCGAGATTTTCTTTTTGCTGATAGAATGCGGTTTTGCCGATGTAAGAGGAGCATTCAATCCGTAGGACAGATGATATAGAGAAGCGAATAAAGGATAGACGATTCCTTTCACGCTAAGAGCACCAAATTCTGGGGCGTGAAAATGGTCATTCATTACCTTCAAAACATACCTCACGCGTCGTGTTACAATGCCACGGCCTTTAAATTCCTCTTCGAGATCGCGATAATGAGAGTCAATGATCCTTTTCGTGTTGCTTTGTATCCCTTTAATCACCAGTATCATAAGTTCGGATGTAAATTCGACCTCCTTCATTCTTGCGATTGCTTCTTCTGAAAATAATTTCCATTCTAGCCAATAATTCAAGTGTTCTGCGGCAAGAGCAAAAGATTGAGTTTTGAATTCTCCGAAGTACTCGGCATTTCGCAATTCTTGATTATTAAGTTTAGTTCCAGTTGCATTCATTCTCGCAAAGATTTCAAGTATGTCTCGGTCATCAGTCTCCGAAGGAAAGATGTGTACCATGAATTGGTAATTAAGAATTCTCTGTTGATAGTCCCTCGGCAGATCACGAAATGCCTTACCCGCGAGTTCTCTATTATGGGACTTGCTGATTGTAAACTTGTCGCGATTAACGTCATAATCATCGATTGTTTGTGGAGTAATAAAAGCGAGGAGTGTCCTCAGTCTTTGCTGTCCATCTACAACTTCACGGACAGATTTGAATGTATCTACATCAGGTGGTAAATCTCGCAAAATGATTGGAGGAACAGGGAGGCCGCGCAGGATTGTGTCCAATAAATATGATTTCGCACCTTTGGACCATACTGCTCTTCTTTGAAACATCGGACTCAAGTTCAGTTCCGAATTCTTCCGCCAATTCACAAAGTCAGCGACTTTGAATTGCGTTTTTTGAATATTCCAATCTTTCATCTTTACTCGCTTTTACCAGATAGAGGAGTTAACGGTTCTGGTTTAAATAACTGTCCATTACAATCTGCACTTTAGGGGATTATAGTTTGAGAGTGATGAGGGTGTCAAAGAGGTTGCGGATATTTTGGGTTTCTGGGGTGCTGGGCAGAGGGGCGATAAATTGTTGGTGCAGCATTTCTCGGGTGATAAAGCGTTTTCGGTCGGCATGCGACGGGCGGCGATTCGGATTGTCCCAGGGGCGATGGCCGCGGTCGGTCAGCTCCGATTTTTCGACGTCCCAGCAGATCAATTCGACCAGCGTGTACAGCCAGCCGTTCAAGTTCCAACAGCCGATGTTCGACCAGACATTGCGAACCTGTTGTTGTCCCGCTCCCCGAACTTCTTTCACGTCATGAAACTGTTCTTCAATCGCCCAGCGGGCGGCTACCGCTTCAAGAATCTCTGGAACACTCGCCGATGGATCGGTGCAAAAGTAAGGGGCCCAGCCGCCGTCATCAAAACGGAGGATCACCACACG